>CAZRTU010000122.1:0-5863 GCA_964603075.1 uncultured bacterium | reverse complement strand
AGCTAAATCTGGCCATCTGATACGGGGTGCTGCCATTGGGATTCCCTTAACACTTTTTCTCAATTGATAGAATGTTTTGAATAACCGTGAAAATGCCTCACGACCAATTTCATTCGGGTCTCCCGTGACTTCTACAACGAGCATCTTCTGAGCGGATATTGTATTTATCTGGGGTTCCTTTAGATATTCAAATTTTGTCAAATCAGGACCTCGCATTGAGAAGATGAGGATAATCGCCATTACGACAATTATTAATATTACCATTATACCTAAGATCCGAGCCATAATAGTCCCCTTTGGTAAAGAACAAAAAAACAAATTACAAACTTGACAAATCACAAACCACTTTTACAAATTGGCTGTAATAACTGCTCACCTTGTACCTTCTTCTATCTATTCAGCATACTTTGAAGATTCTCTACTGCCTTCTTGATGGGTGCTATCATAGGAAAGACACTCTCGGGCATCATAGCGTCCATCTTATCCAAAACCTCCTCGGCGCGGTCAGCTTCTCCGGATTTAACGTAGTATTCAGCCAGGGACAACAAAACGACACTCTTTGATATCCATGAAATAAGTGTAATTCTCAGGGTTTAATAAATGGGTTTCTATAACCTCATGATTAATAGATAATCCATATTTTTCCGACTCAACAGGCAGCAGCCTGTTAGTAAGTCCGCATAGTTGTAAATACCTATCCAGGTCACCCAGCATATTCTTACTACAGGCGATTGAAAAATAGAGTGGATTTTCCCATCTGTTCGTTTTTATTATATCAGTAAGGACAGCCTTCTCGGCGCTGAGGAGCGTGCGTGTTTCGGTCTTCAAGTCTGTTTCCAATTCCCATATCATAAGACTATCTTCAGGGAAAATACCATATCTTTCTAATTCTTCTAGCGGGACTGATATTTCTAATGTGTGAGATATTAATTTGTAGGGGTGCATATCGAGTATCTGCTCTTCTCTCCAGCTAATAGGAACAACCTTTAGTACACCTTTAATACCCCTTTTTAGTTTCATGACATACCAGGGTCTATTCAGAAGAGATAGGGGAATAACGGTCACGTCCGTTCTGAAATTTTCACAATACTGGAGATAAAGGGTGGGCCATGTGTCTGGGTCACCGCCCGTGAATAATATCGCATTAGGTTCACACGAATTTAACATATTCCGTGCATATTCGATCAACCAGTCAGGATATCCACCTTTATTGCGACCGTTCAACAGTTCCACGCGCATCTTTTTTATATCTCTTTTCAGTAACGCTCTTAGAGAACGGCTGCCATGTTCAACACCTATGAAGTAGTAGGCATTTCCATATTTGGGATTTAATGTTACTGCCTTGTCAAGATAATCCAATATCTCATCTGACCTTTCCTCATCACACTCGGAAAGTGGTATCCAGTCATTACAGAGATAATGTGTATAGAAACCGAGATAAAACCAGATCTCTGCATCGTTGGGGTTCTCTGCGACCGCATCCTTAAGCAGGGATATAGCTTCGGGGTATCTTTCGTTTTTGAATTCTTCTATAGCCAGCTGTTTCAGGTCAACTTCCTGTGACTGTATGAACAAGGGTGTCGTCAGTAAAAGACCTAATATTAAGACTATCCTCGACATTGAATTTATCATATTGCCTCCAGAGTTTTTATAAACTATGGCTACCAGGTGGGGGAGGGGTTACTTTATTCACTTTATGGACTGCGAGCTCTCTAACTCTATATTTAAATCAGGAGAAATCTTTACGAGTGTGTCAAGCTCGATCTTTGTCCAACTCTCACCAGAGGTCAATTTCTCAGAACAGATTACAACGTCTCCCTTGCCTCGTTTAAGATACCACAATGAGTAATAATCCTTTTTACGGCTTGCTTCTCTGTAGGAATATAAATTTCTACCGTCTGACATTACAAAGTTTAATCCGGTATATCCTCCAAATTCTTTAACTTTATTTATTACATTTTTAATCGCCTCCGTTATATCACCGTCTCTCTCATATTCCTGCATAATCATTAGAAAGTACAATTCCGAATCAGTACATGAAGCTATATCATCTCCACTCGTGATAGAGTTCCTGTGTTCTGTTTCAAGGATCTTGTAAATCTCCCTCTTGTTTACGCTGCCATTGTGGGCAAAAATGCAGTTCTTATGTATGTATGGTTGGGCGTTCTTAGTGTATTTATCCGCGCTTTTTGTCTTTCTTAAATGCGTAATTATAATCTTTGATTCAACCTCTTTGACCCTTTCAAACTCAAAATTGCCTGAATCACCCTTTTCGATAAGTCCCTCTTTATAGATATTCGGATTATCATTTTCGTACCATCCAATTCCCCATCCGTGGCCGTGTTCTTTGACAAAACTCCTGAATGGCTTATCAGCCTTACTGAAATAATAATCAATGTCTCCTGTTTCTATACCTATTTTTGCAAGAAGTCTACACATTGTAGTTAGTCATAGGGTCAAAAAAGACAGTCATTGAGTCATAGTATCATTGGCCGTTGGTCTTCGGTCTTATGTCTTCGGTCTCTTTTTCCTTATCGTGCTTAGTCCTTAGTCTCTCTTCTCTCTTCGCTCTTCTCCTTGCACTCCCTTAGTGCTTCCCTGGGGGTGGTCCCAAAGGAATTCCCAGTAGCATCTTTCCAGCGGTCAGTCTCAGAAATTCCGATGTAGGATATAGAGAAAGGGTCTTGGCATCTCTGAAATAGCGTTCAACAGGGAAGTCTTTCGTACATCCGTAACCGCCGTGAAGTCTAACGGCTTTACCTGTAATGTCCACCGCCATATCGGAGCAGTAGGCTGCTGACATGAACATCATAGGGTCAGGTGCACCCTTTACTTTGGGGAATGATGTACGATACACAAGGAGCCTTGCTGCCTCAACCGCAGCAGCCATATCAGCAATTGTGGACTGAACATCATCAACGTTGGCGAGTGTCATTGGTTCAACAACAAGTCTTTCCTTTGTGTATTTAATGGTAGCCTCCATAGCAGCCTGTGCAATACCAACATATATAGCACCATGGGCTCCACATACAGACCCTGCAAATGCAGAAATAATTTTCATTCCACCGCCTTCCTGTCCAATAAGATTATCCTTCGGTATCCTGCAATCTTCGAAAACGAGCTCTCCAGTGACATCTCCGCATAGTCCTAATTTCTTCTCTTTAGTCCCGAATGTAAAGCCAGGTGTATCTTTTTCTACTATCAAAACTGATATCCCCATCGGGCCTTTCTTTATATCTGTCCTCGCTACAACTATGTATACATCAGCCTCTTCTGCATTGCTTATGAAGACCTTGTTGCCCTTTAACATATACTCACTGCCCGTAGGTATAGCAGTTGTCCTAAGAGTCATCTGCCAGTTCGTACCCCCGCTGGGTTCAGTAAGTGCTACGGCACCCAGTTTCTCTCCCTTGGCGAGCAATGGGAGATACTTTCTCCTCTGATTATCATTGCCGAAGGCAAGGATAACGAAAGCAGCAGCCGTACTTGCCACATAGCTCATGGCAACTGATGCGGATGCCTTTGCCAGTTCTTCGGTCGTAATAAGCCAATCCAGTCTTTCTTTCCCGAGCCCTCCGAATGGAGGTGGCACAAGGAGTCCAAAAAGGTCCGAGGCAGCAATTTTCTGGATGATCTCTCTTGGTATCTCTCCGCTCTCGTCAATCTGTGCTGCTTTTGGAGCGATTTCCCTTGCGGCAAGGTCTGCTGCCAATTTCCTTACCATCTCCTGGTCTTCTGTTAGTCCTAAATCCATTTTTTCTCACCCCCCTCTTGTTAAAAAAGCGCACTAATACAAGCTATTAGATACTAAGTATCCAATAGACGAGTCATAAGGCGATGTCCTCTTAAACTCTTATAAATCGAAAAATAAGCCTCTCTTGCCTGCCTATCTGCTGTTAGAATAGATATAAGGCAGTAGTAGTTGAATACTCTACTAAACCACGTATAGAATAACTAAGCTTCGTCTGAAGTCAGTAGTATCTCTCTGTAAATAGTATCAGATGGAAAGTTATACCAAGTAATTAGGACTATGCGATAAGCACCCTTACTTTACTCCCACAACCCTATCCACGTCGTCAAAATTCTTTGCCTAAACGATATGCTTCCTCTAAGTATTTCTTCCGAGTTTCGGCGTCGGCTTTTCCAAGAGCATATAGAAAGACGTGTTCTACATTAGAGATTCCACACCATTTTATCATCAACTCGTCGATTATCTTTTCTATTGCATCCCTCGCACCCAGGGCTTTATATGACTCCTCAAACGCTAGAGTCGTGTTGATCAGTAAAGTCTTCTTGTGTCTTAGAATTCCTTCTGGTCCCTTTCCTGGTGTGAATTTATATGCAAATCCATATGACATGACACGGTCGAACCACCCTTTAAGAATAGCAGGGAATCCCCACCAGACGACTGGATGGATAAAAGCCAATGCATCCGCTTTATTTATCTTTTCTTGCTCATCAAGAACGTCTTGCGGCATCTTCCCGCCGGCAAACTGAGCCAAGTCCTGGGGTTTCATGACCGGGTCAAATTTACTTACGTATAGGTCATCGACCTCATAACTATGTCCCGCATCCTTCAGTCCCTTGGTGAAGGATTCGAGTACTGCGTGGTTAAAGGACTTGGGATTTGGATGGGCATAGATAATTAGTACCTTCATTTTTCTCTCCTTTCGTCAATTAAAATGTTCACGGGTGCTTGGTACATAGTCCCTGGTTTGGAAATAATCAATTCGTTGATTCCTCCACGGCATTAACTACTAACGTTTCCTTTTTCTTACCGTTTATATTACAGTAAGCGGTTACTTGTATAACATCGTCTATCTTAGCATCTATCATCTTATAGACTGCAATCTGTATATTCTTGGTCGGCTGCTTTTTGAATCTCTGTACGATCATCTCATTATCGTTCAATTCTACAACGATCTTGTTAATGTAATGGACTAAGGGAGCCTCAGTATGATGCTGCACTCTGACTGTGAGTAGGTGCTCCTCCAGATTGAATTCAAGGTCAACATCTCCAGGTGGATGTGCGTAGAGAAGGGGTTGTAAAAATAGCAAACCAACTATCAGGATAGGGGGGAGATATCTCATCTTTTTCTCCTTTGTTAAATCTGCAAAATTCCTCTTATAGGTATCCCAAATATATACCCAAAGCGAGATGCATTGATGCCAGGATTATCGCTATTATGGCTATTAATCTATGCCACTTGACCTTAACCTTTATAACTCTTAATCCGGTCAATACGGCAAAAAATAAAAATACATAACCCGCAATCCCTAAGGGGAGGAATATCCTATACAAAATCTCAAGTAACATGATTGCTCCATTTGCTCTGTTTGCTGGGTTTACACAGTTTACACGGTTTACTTAGTTTATAGGGTTTACCTTGTTTAGTATCCTTTCTCCTTGCTATTCGCTATTTTCTGTTTGCTGCCCTTCATACTACATAGCAGTTATCTAATTAAGTATCCCTATCTGTAAACACAGTGTAGCGTCTGAATGAACTCTTTTAGGGTTCAGGTTTACAAAGAAAACCAAACCAACGCCAATTAGACTACTGTGTATCCAGTAAAATTGACCAACAATGGGTATGCCCGCGGTTCCAAATTCGAAACTGCCAAATTGTCCGAATACGAAGCTAATGCCGGTGGTAACTGCTGTTATATAATCTTGAGTTTTATGACAGTAGCCCCATAAAATATCACATTCTGCATAACCTTCGTCAAATAAATGCTTAGATTTCTTGTTGCTATCCCCGTTTAGGTAGAAATACACGTACGTGCGAATCGTTATTAGTTTATTCTCATCTAATACCGAGAACCCAACTTCGGTGCTTGCTCTAAATTTCGAGTTATATATAAA
>CAZRTU010000121.1:2760-5869 GCA_964603075.1 uncultured bacterium | reverse complement strand
CCGCCTGACGGTAGGCAGGCTTCAGGTTTGCATTGTCGTAAGGCTGTGGTTAAATTTTTGACAATACTGATATCTTATCACGGAGGTTGTATGTCGAAGAGAGTTCGTAGAAGTCCTTATAACTGTGCCAATTATGACACAGAATTGTGTAATCCAAAATTGATACGTAATATGGATGATGTAGATTGGAGAGAGGATAGAGCAGACGAATTGAGTGGTTATGGAGGGAGTAAAAAGATAATGAAGACCGCAGAGGGAATCTGTTTAAAATGCAAACATTTCAAAGAAAAGTGATCCGGAGATGATAGGAACCCTGATAAATACAGGTGCGGTAATAGCTGGGAGCACCTTCGGCATCCTGTTACAGGCAAGATTACCTGGGAGACTCAAAACAGCTGCGTTTCAGGGTATCGGTCTCTTTACTCTAATAGTAGGTGTTAGTATGGCAATAAAGACTCAGAATTTCCTCATCATGATCCTCAGTATCGTAACAGGTTCTATCATAGGAGGTTTGATCGATATAGACAGCTATCTCAATAGATTCGGAGAATTTTTAATGAAGAGGTTACGACTTGGGAGGGGAAGGTTTTCCGAAGGACTTGTAACCGCTTTCCTCCTATTCTGCATGGGTTCGATGACAGTCCTGGGAGCTATAGAAGAGGGCTTGGGAGGTTTGCCAAATATCTACATGGCGAAATCCGTGCTGGATGGCTTTTCGTCTATAGCCCTCTCAGCAACCTTTGGTATAGGAGTATTATTCTCTGCTATTCCCCTTTTTCTCTATCAGGGAGGATTGACCCTGCTCGCAGGTTCACTTGAGAGGTTCCTATCCGATGCTGTAGTATGTGAGATAACTGCTGTTGGTGGTTTAATCCTTATAGGATTGGGCATAAATATACTGGATATTAAAAAGCTAAAAGTTATAAATATGCTTCCTTCACTTCTGATTGCTGGTCTTCTGGCGTATGTTTTTCTATAAGATAGAATTGATAAAGAGATTGTCGATACTATGAAAAATAATATGAAATAATATGAAAGCAAAAATGTAGGGGTTCGATTTATCGAACCCACGATAAAGCAGAGATTTTGGCAAAGGAATTATTATGAGCATGTAATAAGGGACGAGAAAGCCTTACATAATATTCGTAAGTATTTAGAGGACAATCTGATAGTAGAGAGAATAAGATTTGAAGAATTCTATAGAAACGAGTCGGATACCCATCTGCCGTCGGGCAGGAATCCGACTCCCACAAGAAATAAGGAGGCAAGCAAAAAATTTATTATTTCTTTAAAAACTGTAGGTTATTCGTTAACTAACGAATTACGAGAAATTAGTTGAGATATTTTTCACAATACCAGATTGTCTACAAGGGGAATGATATGAAATACAAGAAATTGGGAGATAAAATTTTTATAAGAATAGACAGAGGCGAAGAAATCGTGAGTACACTGAAGAACTTCTGTGAGGATAATGACATAAGATTGGGTTCAATAATAGGTATAGGGGCTACAAATAGAGCGACTGTCGGACTCTACGATGTTCTTAAGAGAGAATATCATTCAAAAGAGCTGATCGGGAATTATGAGATCGTGCCGGTTGTGGGTAATATAACCACGATGGACGGCGAGTTATATCTCCATCTGCATGTTAATCTATGTGACTCTGAACATAAGTCTTTTGGTGGTCACCTCAATTCTGCAGTTGTGAGTGCCACCTTTGAGGGAATAATAGATAGTATCCCCGGAGATGTTGAGAGAGAATTGGACGAAGAGACAGGGCTGAATATACTGAAGATTTAGTAAAGCTAACAGTATGAAAGAGAAAAAAGGAAGAGCACATTCTTACGAATCCACACCTCCCGATATCGATAGGATTCGTGAGGCGGCAGAGAGGATCAAGCCATATGCACATCACACACCAGTCCTTACCTGTGAGAGTATAAATAGGATGGTGGGGGCATCGGTCTTCTTTAAGTGTGAGAACTTCCAGAAGGTTGGGGCTTTCAAATTCAGAGGAGCATGTAATGCGGTCTTCTCATTGACGGATGAAGAGGCAGGCAGAGGAGTTGCTACCCATTCTTCCGGAAACCATGCTGCTGCTCTCTCCCTTGCGGCAATTAAGCGTGGGGTAAAAGCGGTTATAGTTATGCCCAGGACATCCCTTGAGATAAAGAAGGCGGCTGTTAAAGGTTACGGAGGAGAGATAATCTACTGTGAGCCGACACTCGAATCGAGAGAGGTAACCCTTGAAAGGGTCATTGAAGAAACGGGTACAACCTTTATCCATCCCTATAACGACTACCGAATTATAGCCGGTCAGGGGACCGCTGCACTAGAGCTATTGGAAGAGGTTGCTGACCTCGATATGATTATGGCTCCTGTGGGAGGTGGGGGGCTTATGAGCGGAACAGCATTAGCCTCCCATGGAATCTCTACAGGAATTAAGTTGATAGGTGTAGAACAAGAAGGTGCAGACGATGCCTATCGTTCTCTAATCGCAGGAAGGATTGTCCCCTCCGTAAATCCACAGACTATTGCGGATGGGCTTCTGACCTCTCTCGGAGATCTAACATTCCCGATAATAAAGAGGCATGTTGAGCAGATCGTAACCGTGAGTGATGATGCTATAATAAGAGCGATGCGGTTGGTCTGGGAGAGAATGAAGATAATTATCGAGCCATCTGCATCTGTTACTATTGGAGCACTGCTCGAGAGGAAATTTGATTTTAGCCAGAGACGTGTCGGGATTATTATTTCAGGCGGCAATGTCGACCTGGATAGTTTACCTTTTACTAAATAGCTGAAAGCCTTTTTGAACTGAAGATTACGAATAATTGGGTTATGGAATCTACTCTGTTTATTGAGTCCCGGTGAAACATGCTTTGCATTTCACAGGATAAATTTGGTGTGTTTACACAGTTTGTTGAGTTTTATCCTTTATCCCTTTTCCTTCTTTCTTAGGGCTCTGGTCTTTGGTCTCTAGTCATCAGTCAATTAATCATTAGGTTATTAGCTCATTTGTTCTTGCTATTCAGTCTTTTTGATCTGTGTAAATCTGCGTTTATCCCTGCCTGGCGTCAGGCGGGTGCGTCCTAAATCATCGTCGAAT
>CAZRTU010000121.1:0-2750 GCA_964603075.1 uncultured bacterium | reverse complement strand
AGATATTTTAATAAGAGAGCTAAATATAGGAGATTATGAAACACTGGTAGAACTCTGGGAAGAGGCTGGTCTGCCATATAAACCAAAAGGTCGTGATAGCAGGGAGGAGATTAGGCGCCAGTTAAAACTTGAAACCTCAATATATCTCGCTGCAGAGATTGAGGGTAGAATGGTGGGAGTCGTATTTGGCACGCATGATGGAAGGAAGGGGTGGATCAATCGCCTTGCAGTCTTACCTCCCTACCGTAAGTGTGGGATAGGAAAACGACTTGTAGAAGAGGTAGAGGATCGCCTGAGGGAAATTGGCATAAGAATATTCGCCTGTTTGGTCGAGGATTGGAACGAAGTATCTATAAAATTCTTCCACAGATTGGGATATGATAGCCATAAAGACATAAACTATCTCACCAGAAGAGATGTACCAGAGATATAATGTGTTGATAATCTATACAATCTTCCTTTAGGAGAAAGAAAAATTTTGCAGGAGGTTATTATGGTAAAAGGGAAGAGACTTAGGATTAAACCCATTTTCCTGTTAGGGTCCAATCCATTATTCATACGAGGTGATGGATTGGGTTTTAGAGGGATAAAAGACGAGAAGAGACAGGATGAGAAAACAGATGAAATAATTACTAAGATAGGAATAGAGACGGAACCAAAAGAGTTTGTGCGAAAAGAGGAAGACCTTGCCGGGATTGTGACCGATGTTGATGCCTTTGTAATATTTGTCCACTCCATACAGAGATACCCGTGGCTCATTAATCTCGCCAGTACAGGTATTCCTATAATATTGACCTGTGAGGAGAACGCCCTGGGAGAAGCCCTTGATATATTTGAGTATGTTGCAGATTACAACAACGTTATGCTCGCCTTTACCTATGAGGAAATAAGGAGTAGGATCAGGGTCCTTAAAACTATCAAATTCTTGGAAGAGGCCCGTGTTCTGGTATTCAATGCCCAGAAACAATCATTGAAGGAGAGTGTATGGCATAATAATCCTCTGTTTAAGGGTATGATAAAAACCAAGAATATAGTTGTTGAAGAATTCCAGAAGAGATACAAAAACTTGGATAAAAAGACCTCAGAAGACCTTGCCAGCGAATGGATGCGTGGATGTCAGGTTATCGAACCAACACTTAGGGATGTTGCCATGTCTGCCAGACTTTTTCTCGTAATGAGAGACCTCATCGATGAAAGCGGAGCTGATGCAGCGTACGTATTGTGGTGCGGACAGTTTACAGAGATGCTTGGAACAAAGATGTGCCTTGCGATTGCAAAGCTGAATGACGAGGGCTACCCAACGGGGTGCTGGAGAGGAGAAAATCTATTGCCGATGTTAATTCTCCATTCGCTTTCGGATAGGCCCGTCTTTGTTGGTGAAGTACACATGTACAAAGATAAGGTCCTGAGCCTTCGACACTGTGGCGTTCCCCTTGAGATGAGCGCTCGCAAACCCCTCTTGAGGAGATGGCGAGATACGAAAGGGACTGTTAGCTGCTATTGTGAGATGCCAAAGGGGGAGGTTACACTATTAAATACAGGTGCCGGTGATTTAATGGTCGCGATGAGGGGGGAGGTAATAGATACAAAAGATCTTGAGGGAGAAAATTGCAGGACTACAGTTTGGGTGAGACTGGAGGACCACGAACTCGTCAACTACCTGACAGGAAGGGAATTCGCAATGGTCTATGGTGATTTCGTTGAAGAGTCAAAAGAGGTGGCGATTAATCTTGGAATCGAGGCTATGTAGATTAAAAAATCCAGCAAGAAGGTAAAAGGTTAATAAAGATGTTAACCGTAAAATGTAGCAGATGCAAGAGTCGGATATTCAGGTACAGAAAATTTGGCAAAGGTCGTCTCTTGCACTGCTGGAAGGGGCGGATAGTCAGAGACTACTCGGTTCATGATGGTGATTATATTAAGTGTCAGTGTGGAAATTTGATAGGAGTTGACGAAGGTAAGTGGATAAAGATGAAACCCCACTCTTTTATCTGCTCTGGAGCAAAATTCAAGTAAATATTTATAAAGGAAGGTATTATCAGGTGATAATCAATCTATGCAATCAATTTCCTTGACTTTTGTAAGATTTGATGCTATAATGGTTTGAAATTAGGGATTTGAATTGTGTAAAAGCGCTGAGAACCAATTTGCATTTTCTCAAGAGGTAATAAATGGCAAGCCAATGTATGATTTTGTGTTGATCTATATAACAAATCCATCAAAAGATGAAGCCACCAGGATAGCAGAGCATTTACTTAATATGAGATTAATAGCGTGTGCTAATATATTTAAGATTAACAGCCTGTACTGGTGGCAAGATGAAATTGTAAATGAGGATGAATATGTGCTTATAGGTAAAACCACAAAAGAAAATTACGAAGGGGTGAAAGAGGAGGTGCGGAAGATTCATTCCTATTCAGTAACCTGCGTGATTAAGATACCGGTGAGTTCAAATGAGAGTTATTTCAATTGGGTTAGAAGAGAAATTAAAGGCGAATAGTAAAAAGTCAACCTAAAGTAGGATATAACTATGGGTAATCTTCCTTTTTTGGATTCCGCAGTATATTCCTGGGTTATACTGCCCATACTTATCTTTTTCGCTCGAATACTGGATGTCAGTATTGGAACCATAAGGGTGATACTTGTATCAAAGGGAATTAAGTTTCTATCGGCTGTAATAGGGTTCTTCGAGGTGCTGATCTGGCTTCTCGCAATAGGGCAGATTATGAAGAACCTAAACAATGTATTCT
>CAZRTU010000120.1:0-5896 GCA_964603075.1 uncultured bacterium | reverse complement strand
CCAATACTACGACAGGGCAATAATGTTTAGAGAAAGAATAAGAATGATCTTTGAACAGGCTCTTAAGAACACAGACGCCCTTCTCCTCCCAACCTCTCCAACCCTGCCCTTTATGATTGGTGAAAAAATAGATGACCCTATAAGCATGTACCTTTCAGACCTCTGCACCGCCTCTATATCTCTCGCAGGTCTCCCGGCTATATCGATTCCAGTGGGATACCGCAAAGGACTACCAGTAGGGATTCAGATAGTAGGGAGAAGATTGGACGAGCAAACCATACTCAGGATAGCCTACTTCCTGGAAAGGGAGGGGCTCACAGCACCCAATAAATTAAAAAAATGATATTAGAGACCAAGGACATATGCAAAAGACTGAGGGCAGAGATTAAAAGAGAGAATTCGGGAAAGAACCCATTACTTTGTTGTATAGCTTTCTCTGACGACGGTGCCACTCGTTCCTATTTTAGAGGCATAGAGAATGCTTCCGAGAAGGTAAACACAGGAATAAAAAAGGAGTTTCTAAAAGGGATCTCTGCCAGAGACGTTAAAACTTATATAGCTTCTCTTAACAGGGACAGCGATGTCAACGGTATTATTATATCCAGGCCTCTCCCAGCTGATTACCAAAAAAGAGGAATAGAGAATGCTATAGAACCCCTAAAAGACGTTGACTGTGTAACCAATACAAATCTTGGTTCCCTCATAACGGGCGAGTTCAGATACATCCCGCCCACGCCTGGAGCAGTACTCGAGATTATAGAGGAATTTAGCATAGAAACACAGGGCAAAAAGTGTGTTATACTTGGAAGAAGCGAGGTTGTTGGGAAACCTCTCGCCTTGTTGCTGCTCAAGAAGGGTATCGATTTGACGGTCACCATATGCCACTCAAGGACGCCAAGTCTTCAATCTTATACAAGAACCGCTGATATAATCATAACTGCCATTGGAAGTCCACTGTTCCTGAAGAGCGATTTCATCCGCCCCGGGACAGTGGTGATAGACGTTGGTATAAATGTGAAGGATGGAAAGTTGGTAGGTGATGTAGACTTCGATGATGTGAAGAGTGTTGCCTCTATGATAACACCAACGCCAGGAGGGGTGGGACCTGTGACGACCTATATACTACTTCAGAACGTGGCAAAGGCATTCGGACTGCAGGAACGACAGAAGAGGGAAGGGAGAGGAGAGAAGAGAGAAGAGAGAAGAGAGAGGCTACAGACTACAGACTAAGTGAGTAGGGCAAGGCTTCAGCCTTGCTAGAAGAGGGGATAGTGACTACTAAGGACTGCGGAATACAAGGATAAGGCAAAAAAAGGTCAAAGTAAAGATTTTGTAGGGGTTATTTTAACGACTGTGAGCAAATTATATGGTTAAATTTGCCGGGAAGGATACCCACGTATATACTGTATCTGAAATAACAAGAGAAATAAAGAACCTGATTGAGGCCTCGTTTCCCTCCATCTGGGTGGAGGGTGAGGTCACAGACCTGCGCTCAGCGCGTTCCCAACATTTATATTTCTCATTGAAGGATGAGCGCTCAATCCTTTCCTGCGTTATATTTAGAGAAGACCAGGATCTCACCTCATCCCTCTTAAAAAATGGCATGATGATAAGGGTATACGGCGACCTCAACCTATATGAGAAAGGTGGGAGATATTCTCTTATTGCCCGTGCGCTAATACCCATTGGGAGAGGTGACCTCTACATGAGATTCGAGGAGTTAAAGAAGAAATTGGCGCAAGAAGGACTCTTCGATAGCTCAAGGAAAAGACCACTGTCGCCATTTCCTGAAAGGATAGGAGTTGTTACTGCACTCCATGGGGCAGCCATTAGAGACCTCTTGAAAGTCGTTAGAAAAAGGATGCGGTGGGTCGAGATTATAATAAGGAATACAAAAGTCCAGGGTGTTGGAGCAAAAGAGGATATTGCGAGGGCAATTAGAGAGTTTAATGAATGGGGAAAGTGCGATCTGATAATAGTCACAAGAGGAGGTGGCTCGATAGAAGAATTATGGCCCTTTAACGAAGAAGAGGTAGCGAGAACTATCTATGAATCAGAGATTCCAGTGCTTTCGGCTGTTGGTCACGAGATCGATTACACTGTTGCGGACTTCGTAGCGGATGCAAGAGCTGCCACACCATCCTTAGCCGGTGAAATATCGGTAAGGGATGCAACAGAGATATCGTCAAATCTCTCAAACCTCGAAAAGCATATGAACAATTCTCTCCAGAGGAGGATTGAATTTACAAATCAACAACTTACCTCACTTGAGAGAAGCTACGGGCTCTCGAAACCATATAAAATAATCTATGAACGTCAGCAGTGGGCTGACGAACTGGCGAGGAGACTCGATTCTGTCTACAGTAACCTCGTTCAAAATAAAAAGTCCTCTCTTCTCTCACTCGGCGCATCGATAACAAGAGAAAGCAGGCACATATTTGAAAGGACAAAGACACAGTTGAGCAACATCGAGGTGATAATGGGAGAGAGACTATTGCGTTCAATTAACAAAAAGAGACAGGATATTGAATTACTCCATAATCGTATCATGGATCTCTCTCCAACCTCCATTCTAAAAAGGGGATACAGTATATGTTTTAAACTACCTGAGAAGAAGGTGATAAGTGATTCGAATCTACTTTCAGTAGAGGACCTGGTGAGGATAAGATTTGCCAAGGGTAGTACAGATGCCAGAATTAAGAAGGTTGTAAGAAATAACCAATAAAGACTCAAGCTTGAGAGAGATATCTTGTATTGAAATTTTGATTTTTAATCTTTGATCTTTGATATAATTATATGGAGGACCTATGGCGGAGATGAAGTTCGAGGAAGCAATGGGGCGTCTTGAAGAGATCGTGAAGAGACTTGAGGATACAGAGGTTCCATTGGATGACGCCATAAAACTTTACGAAGAGGGCCAGAAACTGCTCAAGTCCCTCCGCGATAAATTGGGCAGGGCAGAGGCAAAGATAAAGGAACTAACAAAAACAGAAGAAGGCTTTAGTTTAAAAGAGACCAAGAAATTAGACGACCTATAAAATCACAGCTTATCCTATGTACAAAATTCTTCCTAAGATAAACTCGCCTGAAGATATAAAGCCTCTTTCGTACAGAGAACTTGATATCTTAGCCGCTGAGATAAGGGAATTCATCATAAATGTGGTTTCAAAAACAGGGGGACATCTCGCACCCAATCTCGGTAGTATTGAGCTGACTCTCGCTATACACAAGGTCTTCAATGCCCCCAGGGACAAGATAATATGGGATGTAGGGCATCAGAGCTATACGCATAAGATACTGACGGGACGAAGAAATAAATTCCATACGCTCAGACAATACAAGGGGATTTCAGGTTTTCCAACCATTAAAGAGAGCGAATACGACGTCTTCGGTACAGGACACTCCTCTACCTCAATATCAGCTGGATTAGGGATTGCATCCGCAAGAGATCTTAATAATGAGGATTACCACGTTATCTGTGTAATAGGCGACGGTGCAATGTCTGCTGGTATGGCATACGAAGGAATGAATCAGGCAGGTTTTTTAAAGAAAAGGTTGATTGTGATTCTCAATGATAATCACATGTCTATATCAGAGAATGTCGGTGGTATGTCAAGATATCTATTGAAGATAACCACTGCACCTCTCTATTTAGAACTCAAAAAGGATGCCTGGGATTTGCTTGGGAAGCTCCCACCCACACTTTCTGATCGCGCAAGACTTGCCGCAAGAAAACTAATCGAGGGTCTAAAAAATCTTGTTATTCCAACCATCCTCTTTGAGGAAATCGGTTTACAGTACATTGGTCCAATAGACGGCCACAATCTCTACCGTATGGTAGAAGCCTTCGAATCTGTAAAGGGCTTAGATGAGCCTGTTCTCCTGCATGTATTAACTGAGAAAGGTAGGGGATACAAACCAGCCAGAAAGAATCTTGCGCTCTTCCATGGTCTTGGTCCGTTTGACATAGAATCCGGGAAACTTAAAAAGAAGGACGGATCTCCTACCTACACAAAGGTTTTTGGAGACACCATATGCAAACTCGCCGAAAAAAATGAAAAGATAGTAGCGATTACTGCAGCTATGCCTGAGGGAACTGGAACCTGCTTTTTCAGAGATAAATACAAGGACAGATTTTTTGATGTCGGTATCGCAGAGCAGCACGCGATCACCTTTGCGGCGGGTATGGCTCTTAAGGGATACATACCAATATGTGCAATATACTCCACATTCTTGCAGCGAGGCTTTGACCAGGTTATCCACGATGTTGCTCTGCAGAATATACCGGTTGTCTTCTGTCTCGATAGGGCGGGCATCGTGGGACAGGATGGGGCAACACATCAGGGGGCATTCGACCTGACTTATCTCCGTATGATACCCAATATGGTGGTCATGAGTCCCAAGGATGCTGATGAATTTGTGAATATGATAGACTTTGCTGTCGATTATAGAAAGGGACCAATTACGATAAGGTATCCGAGAGTCTCTGTCTCCAAGCCTTGTTCTAAGCCATCCAGGATAAAATTTGGTAAGGGTGAGAAACTACGAGACGGTAAAGATGCCTTTATAGTTGCCATAGGTTCTATGGTTTCCCCGTCAATAGAATCCAGTGATATCCTAAGAGAAAAGGGCTACGATGTAGGTGTATTCAATGCGAGGTTTGTTAAGCCCGTTGACAAAGATTCGATTGTCGAAATAGCAAGTAAAGTTGATAAAATAATCACCTGTGAGGAGAATTCAATAATCGGAGGGTTTGGTAGCGCAGTGCTGGAGACACTGGCAGACAACAAAATAGCAAAGGATATCCTTAGAATTGGTATACCAGATGAATTCATCCACCACGCATCGAGGGGAATCCTGCTGAAGAACTTAGGGCTAACAGGTGATGGTATAGCAAAAAAGATCGAACAGTTCCTGAGCCTAACTGCAGAATAAAACACAAAGATTTCTAAGAAAAAATTTAATTACTCAGTAAGTGGGTGTGAATATGCAACTTATCAAACTCGATGTTTTGAACAAAAACATCACCTAAAAAACTATGTCTATCTTCACAGCCCAAGAACGGCGTGTAATCTATATCCTTATCGGTATCCTGGTGGTTGGCTCTGTAGTATACTTCTACAAACTGAGGAATCCATATTTCGCTCCCGAGCTCGATAAGGCTGTATTGGAAATGAGTTATGAAGACAAAGGTATAGACAGCCTCATCAAACTCTCAACCTCCCAGGTTGGAATTAAAAAACATGAGATTAATAATAAAGGCAAGAATCCATCTACATCAAAGGTCAACATAAACACGGCAAGCAAGGAAAAGCTGATGCAATTACCTGGAATTGGTCCCGTCTATGCCGAGAGGATTATCGATTACAGGACTGAAAATGGGAGGTTCAATAACTTAGCGGAGATAAGGAATATAAAAGGCATAGGAGAGAAGAAATTCGAGAATCTGAAGGACAAGATTGAGATTGATTGATGGATATAAGATCTGTCATAGATAATGCAAAACAGGCGAAGCAAAACGCCTATGCTCCATACTCAAATCTTAAGATAGGAGCAGCCTTGCTGACCACGAGTGGAAAGATCTTCACTGGCAGCAATATAGAAAACTCCTCTTACGGTCTAAGTATATGCGCGGAGAGGGTAGCCGTATCAAAGGCGGTATCTGGGGGCGAAAGAGACTTTGAACTAATCGTTATAGCCTCTGATGAATTTGCTTATCCCTGTGGTGCCTGCAGGCAGTTCTTGAGCGAGTTTTCAGAGAATCTAAAGATAATACTTGTAAATGACAGAGGAGAGGAGAGAGATACATCTCTACAGGAGCTATTTCCGTATCCCTTCAAAATTTCATGATACACTGAGAGTAATCTATGATACAACTATTTAAATACTTCCTCTA
>CAZRTU010000119.1:3204-5925 GCA_964603075.1 uncultured bacterium | reverse complement strand
AAGTACTTATAAAAGTAGCCAAGACTTAATTGAAGGATCGCTTATTTTGCATCTTCATGCCATACGAGAATTCTTCCACAACCTTCACACGTGTAGATTTTGTTCTTTGATCGGATCTGTGTGATAAACTGGGGAGGCAGAATCGTATTGCAACCCGTGCACATATTGTTTTTTACAATAGCTACGGCGTTACCTCTACCCTTGCGTATACGTTCATACGTCATAAGTTGTGAGAAACTTATATGGCTGGCTATATTTTCTCTCTCCAGTCTCTTTTGTTTTATTTCCTTTTCCAATTTATTTCCCTGTTGGATGAGGTTTTCTCTTCTGTTTTTCTCTGTTTTTATACTTTCCTCAAGTTCTCTACGTTTTTCTTCAAGCTGCTTTGATGTTTTCTCGATCTCCATTATCCTGTTTATGACATCTTCTTCAGTGTTTTCAATATTTTTTTCTTCATTTTCAATCTCCTTGAGTAGTGCAGAATATTCTTTATTGGTCTTTGCTGATAAAAGCTGTGTTTTGTGTTTGGTAAGATTCATACGCGTTTGTTGTATATCTCTCTCTCGTCCATCTCTCTGTAGCTCTGCGTTCTTTAATTCTTCCTCTAATTCTTTGACATCGCTTTCGACCCTTTTTATGATTTCGTCGCTCCCCCTTTCCTTCTCTGGAATTTCTACTAATTGCTTTTTCAATACAGTGACCTCGAAGTCAACTTCTTGAAGCTCGCAAAGCCTCTTAAGGACTTCCCGCATTTCACCTCCATTCACTCACATAGTACTGCGTATAGAAGAGGTGCACTTGCAAGTGCACCTCTTTTATCTGGGCGAAAGAGGATTCGAACCTCTGACCTTCGGTATGTGAGACCGACGCTCTAACCAGCTGAGCTATCCGCCCTAATACATTCATTTAATTTATTTTAACAGAAAAAATTTGATTTGTCAAGAAAAAAATATCTTAAGATGTGGAGGTATTTTGGCTTTTTAGGAGTTGACATAGCAGGAAATTTGTGATATAATAAATTAGATTGTATACCTTACCAGGAGGTTTACGTGATAGATGGATATTCATTCGGACATATAACCGTAGATGGAAAATCATATTTAAGGGATTTGATAATACTACCCGAGAGAATAGTGACTAACTGGTGGAGAAAGCAAGGGCATAGACTTATAACGGCCGATCTGGATGAGATATTTGATTCTGATATAGATAAATTGGTTATCGGGACTGGTGCATATGGACTTATGAAGGTTGATGAGGAAACAAAGGACTCTCTTAAGAAGAAAGGGATTGAGTTTTTCGTGGCACCTACCAGGGAGGCGGTGAATATCTATAATAAACTCGAAGGTAAAAAGGCTGCCTGCTTTCATCTTACCTGCTGAACCTGGGGGTTTCTTCTTTATCTATGATAGTCTCATCCCACCAACCAAACTATCTGCCTTGGCAAGGTTTTTTCTACAAGATGATGAGTTCGGATATCTTTGTGATCATGGACTCTTGTCAATTCCCACGGGGAAGGTCTTTCGTTAATAGAAATCGCATCAAGACGCCGCCATCTAACTTTCTCTGGCTTACCATTCCTGTCTTAAGCAAGGGTAGAGGTCTCCAGATAATAAAAGAAGTCGAGATAGATAATGCCGTAAATTGGTCCAGAAAACATTTAGAGAGCTTTTTTCATTTCTATAAGAGGGCCCCTTACTTCAAAGATTATATAGGATTCTTCAGGGAGATCTACTCAAGGAGATGGAGCAGACTTGTTGAGTTAAATAAGACAATAATAAGGTTCTTCGTTGAGTTACTTGAGATAGGTACAGAAATCTATCTTTTGTCCGAGCTTGGGATAGACAGAAAAGCTACAAATTTGCTCCTCAATATAGCAAAAGCCACTGAAGCAGATATATATCTTTCAGCTTCTGCAGGAATGAAGTATATTGATGAGCACATATTAAGAGATCATGGGATAGATATAAAATACTACAACTTCAATCCCCCGGTTTATCCACAGCTTTGGGGAGATTTTCTTTATAACCTTTCTATAATCGATTTAGTCTTTAACTGTGGCGGCAAGGCTAAAGACGTAATAATTGAGCAGAACAGAATAATATCCTGATCTAGGAAATTAAAAAGACTAACTCTTATAGACTATGAAGAGGGCAGTATTTCTTGATAGAGACGGAACTATCGTCAGAGAAAGTGGATACATAAGTGACTCATCTACTCTCGAATTGATTCCTGATGCCGCAGAGGCGATCAATGGATTCCATTCGCTTGGATTTCTTGTTATACTTGTTACAAATCAATCGGCTGTTGGAAGAGGCTATATTACAGAAGAGGATTTAACCCGTATACACAAAAGATTACAGGAAACACTCTCCAAATCAGGTGCCACTCTTGATGCAATATATGTCTGTCCACACCTTCCCGACGATGATTGTGATTGCAGAAAACCTAAACCGGGCTTGATAAAAAGGGCGGTTAAGGATTTTGACATCGATACATCAAGATCTTATATAATAGGTGATCAAAAGACGGATATAGAGCTGGGAAAAAGGGAGGGTATTTGTACCATACTGGTTCTTACAGGCTTTGGCAAAGAGACATTAAACGATATATACCCAGATTATGTGGCAGGGGACATCATTAATGCACAGAGATTGATATCGAGAATCGAAGGCAAGAAGATGAAAGATTAATCTATTACAGGATCCCTTCAGGACGGTT
>CAZRTU010000119.1:0-3194 GCA_964603075.1 uncultured bacterium | reverse complement strand
TTGTAACCTTGACCTTGTCCACCTTCCTTCGGCGTACGGATGCTATTGAGATAGTACCCCAATCAAATTCAAATTTCTCGCCAACCTTTGGTTGGCCTTTCATGAGTAAGAGAAGCAGACTTGATACTGTACCCCTCTCCTCAATATTTATACCCAGTTCATATCTTAATTCATCAATGTCTGTATCGCCACTTAGTATGTAGGTGTCTCCCCATCTCTTTATACCTGATTCAAGAAAGTCATACTCATCCCTTATCTCGCCGAAGAGTTCTTCCAGGATATCCTCAAGTGTAACAAGTCCCTCTGTCCCGCCGTATTCGTCTTTCACGATTGCAATATACCTGTACTCCTTTTTCATCTCGTCCATCAGCTCTTCTATTCTCTTTTGAGGAGGAACAAACATGCATCTATGGAGAACATCAAATAACCATTTCTGTTCATTGACATCTTGCTGCTCGTTCTCTCTACTCACTCCTGGCTTATGTGTGGTGTAATTAATTATCACCTCTTTGACCCTGATAAATCCTATGATATTGTCGAGGTCTCCTTTATATACGGGTATTTTAGAATGCCCGCTTTTCATGGCTGTTTTTATGAATTTACTAAGTGATACATCCGTTGGTACCGCTACTATTCTGTTTCTGGGTATCATAACCTCATCCACCCTTTTATCTGAGAATTCGAGCATCCGTAGCATGAGTTTTCTCTCCCTGAGTGGTAAGCCAGCTATCCCCAGGTGTATCTCCTCTTCCTTCAATATGGTCCTCTTAGCATTTGCACTTATTCTGAATAATCTCAGTATCCCATAGGATGTTGTTTTTACAAGCCATATCATGGGAAAGAATATCCAGTAGATTAGTGTAAAGGGTCTCGATAGGGCTACCGATATCGAAAGACTGAAACGGTAGGCGATCCCTTTTGGTATTATCTCCCCGAATATGAGGATTATATACGTCAGTAAAAGAGGAGATACTACCTCCATCCAGGGTCTGAAAGAGAACATGCTCGAGGCAACAACCGACAGGGCAACCATGGTAATATTTGTACCGACGAGAACAGTGGATAAGTACCTTTCAGGGTTCTTAAGGAATCTGTAAGTGAAACCGGCCTCTTTCTTTGGAATCTTACTCCGCAGTCTTATCACATCACAGGATGTAAATGCAATCTCTGCGAGCGTAAAGAAGGCACATGATAGGAGAAATATGATGGCGATAATATACATATTTATACTATACGCTTCAGGATGTCATCCAGGGTTATGAGACCATCTACACCACCGTATTCGTCAACACAGATAGCTATATGAGTCTGTCTTTTTTGAAATAGGCCAAGGAGTTCAGATAGCCTTGTGCTCGAAGGGATAAACATAGCGGGTCTCTTTAGTTTACGTCCCTCAATATTACCGAGATGTTCTCTCCTGAGATAAGGGAGGACATCCTTAATGTAGAGTATACCCTTAATGTCATCCACGCCATCACCGTAAAGAGGTATTCTCGAATGAGGCCTTTTCTTTACAATAGAAGCGATGGTAGTCATTTCTGGGAATGCCTGTATCTCTTTTCGGGGCGTCATGGCATCCTCTGCAGCGATCTCTTTCAGTGACAGGACGCTCTCTACGAATTTTTGTTCTCTGTCAGTAACGTGACCCTCTTCTCTGGCAAGGTTTATCATGACCTTTACCTCTTTGAGGGTGAGTTTTTTCTCTTCTCTTCTCCAGAATCTTGTCGTTCCAAAATCTATTAGAAAGGAAAATGGAGTAAAAACCTTTTTGAGAAAGAGAAGCAAAGGTAACCCCTTAATTGTAAAAAATTCGGCGAATCTGGTAGCAGCGAATTTGGGAGTGAATTCCCCAAAACAGAGTATTACAAAGGCTACCACAAGGGTTGTGATTAATATGCCGGTGGGGTATAATATACCAAGAATTCTTGTGATCCTTGCGGTAACAATGTAAGAGATACTTATATTTACAAGTGTATTTCCAAAGAGTAAGGCAGGTAATAGGGTGTGAGGTTCCTGTAGTACCAAAAACTTTTCGGATCTGTTTATTAGTTTTCTCCGCGTGAGTGAAGAGAGCGAGAATATAGCTGTTTCAGAGCCCGAAAAGAATGCAGAAAGACTGAGCAGAAAAAAGATTGAAATTATTTGAAGAGCGTTAAGCATAAGGGAGCTAAATCATTTGGTGCGAGTGAATAGTCTCTTTACGTAATCTTCTTGTTTTTTTATTATCCCCTCATCGTCTTCATACTCGAGTGCATGTAAGACACCATGGGCCGTGAGAAGAGCGATCTCAAAATCGATTGCCTCTTCTCTATCCTTTGCCTGCTCAACTGCCCTGCCATAGGATATATATATATCTGCTATATTTCTTCCCCTGGCATCGTCTGGCAGGTTAAAGCAGAGACAGTCGGTGGGATAATCTCTTCCAAGGTACCTTTTGTTGAGTTTCTGTATGAAGGCGTCGTGAGTGAACGTTATCTCTACTCTGAGATTGTAGGGTGCGCTTTCAAGTTTTAGAATCCCTTCCGCAAGCCTTTTTAGAGACTTGATGTCTATATCATAATTACCTGGGTTTATGAATACCCTGCTCATTGTTTCTTTATGGCTGCCCTTTCAAGTGCTATTTTAACACATATATAACCTGTTGTCAAGTATTTTTCGGAATGTTGGTAATTATAAACGATGGATTCAGCAGTTAGGATTAATTCGATCCATATGGGGATTTCTCTTAAAAGCGGTAGGGTCTTGGGCATGTGATATTCGCAAGTATCTCTAAATTTTCGGCTTTCACATCTCACGGAGAATCAATTCTACAATAGATATCTTACGCTGACTCTTGATAAACTTTAACTATCCTTTTTGTCACTGACTCACAATCGTATAGCTCTCTTACTCTATTGCGTGCATTATCTCCCATTCTTTGTGTAAAATCTTTATCGAGAAGCAATCTCTTGATCGCTATATAGAGTTTTTTAAGAGACCCCTTTTTTACTACGATCCCATTAATTTTGTCTAAAACTATTTCAGGCAGCCCTCCCACATTGGTTACGATTACAGGTTTTCCGCATGCCACTGCTTCTATCGTTGTTATTCCAAAGCCTTCTCTCTCTATAGATGGTACAACAGCTATCTCGGATTTCTGATAGTATGATATAACATTGTTGGGATCAACATAGCCTGTGAAGATTACATATTTG
>CAZRTU010000118.1:0-5964 GCA_964603075.1 uncultured bacterium | reverse complement strand
ATTTTAAACACGATTACTTCTATGCTGATTGTGGCAACCATTGTAAGGTTCGTTTTGGTTCTGATAACCGGTGGCGCTCTCCTGTCATGAAGATACGTAAGGGAAAGATACCAGTATATATAATTGGTTTGATTGCAATTATCTCCTTGTTATTCTTCGCCATTGAGGAGTTGAATAAAGTAAGGGTAGACGATCCATACTTAGAGGAGAAGTTAAAGGCGGCTGAGGTATGTAATGAGGCATTCTCCATCATAAGAGATGCGAGAGACACTTTAGGAATTCCCATAGACTTAGTAAACGACCCCAATGCTACAGGTCTGATAGGGCCCCAGTACTCTCTTATCACCGAGGGAATGGGCAACCTCACAGAAAAATTGACCACCCTTAATCCAAATTTTGCAGCAACTATAGTAGATATGTTAAAGAAATCCAGACTAAAGAGTGGGGATGTGATAGGTATCGGTTGGACGGGAAGTTATCCTGCCATAAATATAGCATTGCTTTCTGCCTGTGAAGCACTTGAACTTAGACCAATTATAGTAACATCGGTTGGTTCCTCAATGTGGGGGGCAAATATACCGTCGCTTACATGGTTAGACATGGAGAGAATCCTTAATGAAAGGGGATTATTCCCCTTTTCAACCACTGCGGCATCCATTGGAGGAAGAGGAGACATAGGAATTGGTCTTTCTCCTGAGGGAAGGAGCATCATAGAAGAGAAAATAGATAGGTCAGGTGCCTATTATATCGATGCAGATAATATTAAGTATGCGATAGATAAGAGGATACAGATCTTTGGTGACTCTATTAGGACTTACGTTAACGTTGGTTGGGGAGTAGCAAGCATAGGCGAAGAAAATGAAGACCTGAAGCCTGGAGTAAACCTGAAAACCAGAAGGATTAAGTTGAAGGGACCCAGTGTGGCTGAGAGGGTTTCTAATAGGGGTATCCCAATAATAAATCTGGTGTCTTTCGAGAAACTTGCCAATAGATACGAACTACCGATTGCACCAGTTCCTCTTCCACCTGTTGGTGAAGGCTCACTCTACTTTAAAGACAGGTATTCCATTCCTCTTGCAATTATATTTATTCTGATAATTATAACTATTCTTTTTATCTGCGCAAGGTATGAGATAGAACATATATTTAGGAGGCGGTGATGATTCTATTATTCGTATCTTTGATTTTAGGAAACGTCGTAACCGTCGGCGAACCCGATGTTGCAAAGGTAGTAATTACAAAAACTAAAGAGATCGGTTACTACTTACTTTCGAGAACAGAACCTTTGACCATTGAGGTCGATGGACCTACATGGTTGAGGGTTTACACCAGGGTCTTATGGAATGAAGATATGCAAGAGACCGAGAGATACAAGATAATAGTTGAAAGGGACGCGGAAGACGATAGAATTGTACAATTGACAACCGAGAGATCAGACGTTTCAAAGGTCTTTGACAGAGAGATTAGCAAATGGAGGTCCTTTTACATAAATGTACCTCCCGACGCCCATACATATAGATTCTATATATGGAAGGCAAACTCTGATAGTATACTGTTGAGATTCTCCCATCAATCACCCCAGAGATGGGAGCGGTTAATACCCATATCCTATGTAAAGATGCTTGAGACGATTGAATCTGAAAAAATTTATTATTATTACACCGGCAGTATCACAAAGCCCCTCACGGTGAAGGTTGAAGGGCCAAGAAAGATAAAGGTCGTTTCCAGGGTAGTCTGCGACAGTACCTTTATTGGCGAGAATGTATACGGTATAGCCATCCATGAGGGGGATAGTTTGATCAAGAGACTGAGTTACAACACAAAAAGGTCTGAAACAGTCGAATTCCGAAACGACCCCAGAGTTGTGCCATCGGTGCCTTCCATTACATATTTAGATATTGGTGAGGGTGAACATATTATTAAATTCCAGCAAGAATCTCGCGTTGGTGAGGTTGCGTTTGCTTTTTATGTGAGGGGTAGTCGATGATATTTCTGCTCGCCATCTTCACCTTACAGGGCTTCTATGCGAACATTGAATCGAATCTTGCTTATGAAGACAACATATTTCATTATTCAAGAGAGGATGTTAATGAATTCAAGAAAGGGGAAAATCTATATAGATATCCGTTCTACTCTATAGACGATGTTATATCGACGTTTAGTGTTTCACTTAAAATTAGGGGTCGAGGAACTACCTTCAATATACATCTAACCCAGCATCAGTTTTTAAAAAATACTGAAAAGAGCTATGTTCTATTCCATTTGAATCTATGGAGAAGAATATTGAGTAAAGCGTATATACAGGTGGGTGTTAAGTATATACCATCGTATCTTATCAGATACATGTCCGGAGACGAACCCAAACATTACACTCCCTGTAAGTATGAACAGTCGATAGTTCAGCTAAGATCTGGATACGATTTAGAACCTCTTTCATTGTCATTCTATATAGAAAGGATGGTGTACGATTATTACGAGGACTTTGACTATTATGATACAGAAGCCTTCAGATATGGTTTATCTCTTCGCTGGAAATCTTTTTACGGATTCTCACCATCTGTTTCCTATAGATATAAGAAGGCAGCGGCTGAAGAGGAGGCACCTGATATTTCCCACAATGAACAAAGGTTCACGATAGAGTTGAGAAGGAAATTGATTGGTACGACTTTTGAGGGTTTCTATTCTTATACCGCTAGATCCTACACGACAGATACCGATCCATATCACGAAGACAGAGAAGATCGAGAGCACGAGATATCTCTGGGATTAGAAAGGCTTATCATCAGCAGGTTTTATATAACTGCAGGCTATCAATTAAGAAAGAGATTCGTCACCTCGCCTTATGATTTAAGAATAGACGAGGAAAAGGATTTTACCCTGAATTCCTTCAACCTTGGTTTTATTGTTAAGATGAGATGAAGTGGATTTACCCATTAATAGCTATAATATTAATCACAGGTTGTATAAGACCTCCAACAAGCCCACTAAGGGAGTATGAGATAACGGGGACATGCAACCTGCCGGGCTACAGCAGGGATATATATGTTGAGAATGGATATGCATATATTGCCAATGGTCAGGGGGGATTATACATTGTAGAGTTAGACTCGCTTACTGTAGTTGGCTCTGTGGAGTTACCAGGATATCAACGTGGGGTGACCGTGTCTGATACCCTTGCATATCTTGCATCTACCTCAGAGGGTCTCACAGTTGTTAATGCTGCTGATTCCCAGAATCCGAGTACCATCGGTTTCGATTCCTGGTTTACCGCCTATGACCTTCAGCTAAGCGGTGGAATGTTGTATATTGCCGCATCTTACTGGTTTATTGAAGAGGATGTGACCCATCCCGATTTTCCAAGCTACAGAAGAAGATGCACTACCAAAGGCGATGCGAGGGGAGTCTTTGTCGATGGCAACTTTGCGTATGTAGCCTGTGAGGAGATGGGTGTTACCATCATAAACCTTGATGATCCAGATTCTCTTGCAAGGGTCGGTCACTGCGATACACCATCCAATGCAAGGGATGTTTACGTGTTGGATGGGTACGCATATGTTGCTGATGGATATGGTGGTCTTCAGGTTCTCGATATAAGTGACCCCAATGATCCATCCATTGTTGCATGTTGTGATTTTGATGGATACGCGAATAAGGTTTTTGTGAAGGACGGGAAGGCATATATTGCAGCCGGTGACGGTGGGTTAAAGGTTGTGGATGTAACTGACCCAGTGTCTCCGTTTTTGTATGGTGAATGCTATACTTCATATGCAAGTAGTGTATTTGTAGACGATTTCATCTATGTGGCGGACAGAGACATTGGTATTCTCGTAATCCAACCCAGGTGACGATTCAATGTAGGGCAAGGCTTTAGCCTTGCGAAAATGCAAACCTAAAGGTTTGCCCTACGTGTAATCGTAAAGCAACTATGTAGGGCAAGGCTTCAGCCTTGCGATAAGCAATGGGTATGAGTCAAACGAATAAGGTAAGATATAAGAAACGAATACGCCTTCCAAATTTCAACTATAAAGGCGGTTACAGATATTTTATAACAATTTGCACCTATAATAAAAAACTGGTTTTTAACAACCGAGACATAGGCTATTGGATTATAGAAATCCTAAGGATCCTGTCAGACAAATCTGAATTTACAATCTGGGCATATTGTCTCATGCCAGACCATATTCACCTTTTAATCGAGGGTAAACATGATCGCGCAGATATGAGAAGTTTTATTTCTTTATTCAAACAGAAAACAGGTTACGAGTACAAGCTGAAATACGGGGGAAAGCTTTGGCAGATTAACTATTATGAGCATGTTTTGAGAAGCGACGAGAATACTAAAGAAATTGCATACTATATCTTAAATAATTCTGTAAGGAAAGGGATTGTAGAAAGCTATAAACAGTATCCTTATCTTGGCTCTTTTGTATTTGATGTATGATGTAGGGCAAGGCTTCAGCCTTGCGAAAATGCAAACCTAAAGGTTTGCCCTACGTGGGATAGTAAAGCAACTATGTAGGGCAAGGCTTCAGCCTTGCGATACGACGTAGACTTATGCATACTTTATTTTTAATATTACTAATAACACTCCAGCCCCAGGTAGAGATACTACATCGAGGAGGGGAGAGGACGATCCTGAGGATAAGCCATATAGACACTGACACTACGTCATTTGGTGGACTTATCGCATACTCTTATCGAGTGCCTGAGGTGGATATCGTCTATCCAGAATTAGATGGTGGAAAAGAGAACTTTATCGAATTCGGTTCTCCGGGAAAGATGAGGGACTTCTATGTGCTCCCATTCTCTGTCAAGCAATTTAAAGGAGAATATGTATTTCTATAGATGCTTTTTACGAGCCCAAAACGGTATCCTATGCCTTTGAGCCTATCTATAGAAGTTTTATTGTAAATTATATCCCCACAGAGCCATCTCTGCCAGGCACCTATCTGATAATAACGCCCTCGGAATTTTTATCTGAGGTTGAACCCCTTGTGGAGTGGAAGAGGAAGAAAGGATGGAATGTTAGAATTGCTACCCTTTCAGAGACAGGTCCAGATCAAAATTCTATAAAGGACTATATAGCCAATCAGTATTCCTCTGATGATCTTGAATATGTACTTCTTATCGGTGATATTGAATTTGTTCCAGCATTCTCCCTTCCAGATTGTCCTGTGACTGACCACCCTTATGCCACGCTTGAGGGCGATGATTTCCTCCCCGAAGTCCTGGTGGGAAGGTTGTCAGCATCGAATACAGGAGAGCTTGCAACCATTATTGCAAAGGTTCTTTCATATGATACGGCTCCATATATCGATGATCTATCGTGGTTCAAAAGAGCCCTTATGGTAGGTGCAAATTATCCTGATTATGTAAATACAGCAGTGCCTACCAAAAGGTGTATAAGGAACAGATTGCTCGAGCATGGTTTTCAGGATGTCGATACGGTCTTTTACGACCCACCGAACGCAGATTGCAGTGCCGACATGATAACTAATTCAATCAATTCAGGAGTCCTTTTTGTAAATTACAGGGGAGGAAGAGCCAGCATATGTGCATGGAACAGACCCCAGTATACAGTGGATAGTATTTACGGCTTGAATAATGGATGGCGACTTCCTCTGATAATGAGTCTTGTATGTTACACGGGTTCGTTTGATGAATCAGAATGTTTTGGAGAGGCGTGGCTTCGGGCTGGCACCCCCTATCAGCCAAAAGGTGGGGTTGCCTTCATTGGTCCTGTATCTGCCTATACCTCAACAAGATGGAATAACTGTCTGGATTACGGGATATACTGGGGTATCTTAGAAGAAAAGATACCCACTATCGGGCAGTTACTTTTGAGGGGAAAGATGGAGCTCCTTTTCAATTTCCCACTCGAGCAGTATGGGAGCAGCGGAGTCGAAAGATACTTCCACGATTACAATCTCCTTGGAGACCCTGAGATGTACATCTGGAGGGATA
>CAZRTU010000117.1:0-5972 GCA_964603075.1 uncultured bacterium | reverse complement strand
TTTTCTGTGCGGATGAGGGAGGGGGAAAGCACAAGGCACAGATACAGTTTTAAAGTAAGGAACCGAGTAGATTAGCATTTCAGCTGATTTTATTTGATCACTGATTTTGGGTTGATCGTTTTAAAGAGAGTGTATCTATGGAAGAGGAATTTACGCCAAAGATAGTGGGGTTTCTTTGTAATTGGTGTACATACGCTGCGGCCGATCTTGCCGGGATGAGTAAATTGAAGATGCCATCTTCTCTTGCGGTTGTCAGGGTGATGTGTTCAAGTAGGGTAGACCCGGTTCAGGTTTTGACGGCGTTCTTGAGGGGAGCAGACGGTGTACTGGTCGCTGGATGCCATCCAGGTGATTGCCATTATGAAAACGGAAATTACTATGCCAGAAGAAGATTTGCCCTCTTAAAGGAGGTTGTCGAAACCTTCGGACTGGATTCAGAGAGACTTCAGCTCACTTGGATCTCCGCGTCAGAGGGCTCCAGATTTCAAGAAGTGGTTACTAAATTTACTGAAAAAATAAAAAAAATGGGTCCGAATCCAATCCAGAAAAAGGTCTCTCTGTAAGAGTGAGCCAGGTTTTTAATTCCACAGTGGGGGGATGATGAAGAGTGGCGATGTATTGGTAATTGGGGCTGGCATAGCAGGGATTGAATCAAGTTTACTACTTGCAGAGGCTGGCAGAAAGGTTTATCTGGTCGAGAAGAGTTCCTATATCGGGGGCAATGTCGTGAAATATGAGCATGTGTTCTCCAATCTGGAGTGCGCCACCTGCATGGTAGCACCAAAGCAACAAGAACTATTGGGAAATGAAAATATAGTTCTTATGACACTCAGCGAAGTTCTTGATGTTAAGGGCTCTCCTGGTAACTTCGTGGTTAAGGTGTGTAAAAAGGCAAGATATGTAGACCTGATTAATTGCATAGGATGTAGTGCCTGTTTTGAACCCTGCCCAGTCAGCGTCAAAAATGAGTTTGAAGAGGGGCTTTCGGAGAGAAAAGCAATATATATCCCCTGTAATGGTGCGCTTCCAAATGTGCCGGCTATTGATAGTAAAAACTGCCTGAGATTCACAAAAGGAGAGGACTGTCAGGCATGTAAAGAAGCCTGTATGTTCGATGCGGTCGACTTTAATCAAAAGGATGAAGAGCTTGATCTAAAGGTCGGCGCAATTCTTGTGGCATCTGGGTTTAGGTCATTCGACCCCAGGAAAACCCCCCAATTTGGGTATGGGAAATTTGATGGCGTTTATACTGCCTTTGAGTTTGAGAGAATGTTCGCCTCCAATGGCCCTACAGGGGGGGATATCAGGCTTAGAAACGGCGAGCACCCAAATTCCGTTGCCATTCTTCACTGTGTGGGAAGAGAGGAGAAAGGATACTGTTCAACTGTCTGCTGTATGTATTCACTCAAGTTTATCCATTACCTAAAGGAAAAGCTTCCAGAGGTTAAGATATACGAATTTTACTCCGACCTCTGTATCCCGGGTAAGTCCTATCAAAAGTTCTATGAAAAGATGAAAGAAGAGGGAGCCGATATCATTCGAAGAAAGGAGTTTAGAGTTGCAGAGGAAGGAAAGGGTGTGGTTGTAAGGAGCGTTCTTAATGGTAAAGAGAACAGTCTTCCAGTGGATATGGTAATTCTCGCACCAGCAATTGAACCAGGTGGGGATACATCGAAACTGGCAAAAATTCTTGACATTCCCCAAGACGAACACGGTTTCTTCCAAGAAGTGCCCTACGCTACTGTAGCAACTCCAAGGGAGGGTGTATTCATCGCAGGGTGCGCACAGGATCCGAAGGATATTCAGGACACCGTGGCTCAGTCAGAGGCAGCAGTTGGAAGAATACTATCATCTCTCCCAAGACAAAGGGGATAAAATGGAAGAGAAAATCGGTGTATATATATGTGAATGCGGACCTAATATAGCTGAGAAGGTAGATATCGATAAAGTGAAAAGCGTGGTCTCTTCACTTCCTTCAGTGGAAGTCGTAGAAAGACATAAGCTTTTGTGTTCCGATGACGGCAAGAATTTCCTTAAACAGAGTATCAAAGAACATGGGTTGACAAGGCTTGTGATCGCTGCTTGCTCACCAAAGCAACACGAGATCACATTTATGAAGGTCTGTGAAGAAGTGGGTCTCAATCCCCACCTGTTTCAGCTCGTCAACATACGTGAACAATGTGCCTGGATTATAGATGATAAGGAAAAGGCTACCGAAAGGGCAACAAGATACGTAAGAGCGGCTCTCAGGAGAATTCCGTATCATCGACCCCTTGAGAAGAGAGAGATTGATTGTAATCCGGATGTGCTGGTAATTGGGGGTGGCATTACTGGAATCGAGATGAGTCTATTGTTAGCCGGGTCGGATAGAAATGTCTATCTGGCGGAGAAGACCTCCTCTCTGGGAGGCAAGTTGAGGGAGTTTGAAAAGCTCTCTCCCGATATGGAACCCACTGAAAGGCTGCTCGAACAGAAGATCAAGGATATAGGAAAAAATGAAAATATTAAGGTCTATACCGACTCGGAGGTCAAGGAGGTTATAGGCTTTCTGGGAAATTTTATCGCAGTAGTGAAAACCCGAGAAGATAAGGAGATCGAAATCAAGATTGGATCAGTTGCAGTGGCTACTGGATTTGATCTGTATGATCCCAAGAGAGATCCTCGGTATGGATATGGTAAATTCGACGATATCTATACTGCTATGGAATTTGAGAAGATGAATCTCGATGGAAAGATCCTTCTCAAAAATGGTAGATCCCCCAAATCCGTTGCTATCATCCATTGTGTTGGACGAGAGGATAGGGGATATTGCTCGTCAGTGTGTTGTGGCTACTCTCTTAAGTTTGCAAGGTACCTGAAGACAAAACTCCCGGAGGTTAAGGTATCCAACCTCTACACCGAACTCTCAGTCCCGGGCAAGGCTTATCAGAAGTTTTACGAAGAGACAGAAGGCATGGGAGTCGATTTCATCCGTGCTAAGGAGGTTGAGGTTGGAGAAAAGGCGGTAAGATATATAACCGGTGACGGAAAAGAACGAAATCTCCCAGTAGATATGGTGATTCTTGCACCGGCGATCCAGCCGACTGGTGATGCTTCCAGACTCGCCGAGATGCTCAAGATTTCTCAGGATAGAAAGGGCTTTTTTTCAGAAGCTCACGAAAAACTCGGACCTGTTTCTACCTCAATAGAGGGAATATTTATTGCTGGCTGCGCACAGGGGCCTAAGAACGTCGCGGCCTCGATAGTTCAGGCTGAAGCTGTAGCGGGAAAGATTCTATCTTCCGTTATCCCGGGCAAGAAGTTAGAACCTGAAGTAAGGACTTCTGAAATATCTGAGGCACTTTGCACCGGATGTCAGACCTGCCTTGAGGTCTGTGCCTACGGCGCTATATACTTCGATGATACGAAAAGAGTTTCAGTGATAAACGAGATTTTATGCAGGGGTTGTGGGAACTGTGCTGCGAGTTGCCCATCTGGTGCTGCGAGTCTAAAACATTTTACAACCACTCAGATTCATCAGGAGGTTGTAGAGGCACTCAGATAAAATGGGAAAGTGGAAGTCTATCGATCCAAAAACATAAACTACTAAACTTGGGGAGCATAAATGAAGAAAGCAAGGATTGCGCTAAAAGGGAATATAGAAGAGACAATTCTCGATTTTCTGAGGAAGGCAATGGACAAAAAATTGTTTGACGCGGTTCTTATACCGATTGCTGTTCCTGCTGGTGACTCTTATGCCTGGGTTCTCACCCAGGATAAATTACTACTCGATGAGGCGTCCTCTCTGCCCCCGATTATGTCTGTGCAAGGAGCAAAAGCCATCTCCAGCTTAACCAAAAGGGGGAAGGTTAGTAAGAAAATTGCGGCTGTGATGAGACCATGCGAGATCAGAGCGACTATAGAGTTATCAAAACTTCACCAGGTGGAATTAGATAATATATTCCTTATCTCATTGGATTGTCCTGGTGTCCTCTCACTGAAAGACTGGATTAAAGATTCAAAGAGAGTCGCTGACATTTTCAAGCAGGTTGTGAAGGATTTTGTGGATGGAGATATTGCTTTTAATCAATCTGTGCGACCAGCGTGTACGATCTGTCACAGATTTTCTGATAACGGTGCTGCTGATCTTCATATAGGAATACTGGGCACCAAAGGAGAAGAGATCTTGTTTATACCCCATAGTACTCAAGCTGAAGATATTCTCACAGAATTAGACCTTTCCTTTGGTGGTGACCTGTCTGGTTGGCAAGATACCGTTGATAGACTCCTGAAGGAGAAAGAGAAGAAGAGGTCGCAGGTTCAGCAGGAGTTGAAACCCGGGGTTGTGGGTTTGGACAAACTACTGGATACTTTTGCCAATTGCATAGGTTGTCACATCTGCCAAAGGGTATGTCCTATATGCTACTGTCGCCAGTGTTACTTCGATTCGGATAAAGTAAAACATCCCTCGGATGATTATCTAATGAGAGCAGAAAGTCAAGGGAGTATCAGTATGCCTCCTGATAACATCATCTTCCATCTGGGAAGGATGTCGCACATGTCTCTTTCTTGCGTGGGGTGTGGCGCCTGTGAAGATGCCTGTCCTATGTCTATAGAGGTCGCACAAATCTTTAGCTTAATAGCCGATAGGTCCCAGGACCTATTTAATTACATTGCAGGTAAGAGTCTGAAAGAGCCTCTGCCACTGAGGGCTTATGAAGAGGATGAGCTCCACGAAGTAGAGACTCACTGAGATAGGAGGATTGTATCAGAATTTTTATGAACACCCGGCAAATGGTAGAAATTGACGATACTGTGAAAAATGATATGAAAAGATATGAAAGAAAGCACAGTCCGTCTCAGACGGATCACAGAGATAAAATTAATTCCCTGCCTGCGGCCGGCTTGACGGCAGTCAGGGCAGACAGGTCTGTGTTCTCCAGACGAGGATTTATATATATATAATTTTACAGGGGTTGGATGAGAATTAAAGATAAAAATAAGTTATTGATAAAATATAGATCTCTTCGAATCTCTTAAGATCCCTGTTGAAAAAAGAAAACAATCTCTTTAAATTCCTGTTTTAACTTATAAACTTCAATGTGCTGAGGCTACAAGATAGGATTGAAAGATTGAACTTATGGGAGGACATAGAGGGGAGGAATGGAAATATCTCATGAATCGATAATGTTAAATAATTCTCTGTGCTCTCTGTGGTTAGGGTTTTTACAATACTAAATTGATTTTGCGGATTTTTAATGAAGTAGGCAAGGGAGGAATAGAATGTCGAGTGCGTTGAAGATAAATAAGGGTGCTGAAGAGGGTTTGCGCGAATTACTCAAGTTTCTTTTAGAGAAGAAGAGGGTAGGGGCGATTTTTGCGCTAAGGAGGATGAATCAGAACGGCAAAGTCGGTTATTCGCTAATCACCGACCCAGATATGCTCAAAGATGCCGTACCCCTCTTCCCTTTGATGCCCCAGAATGCAGGTAAATTGCTATCCCGTCTGACGATGAAAGGGCAGCTGTCTGAGCCCATTGCGGCGGTCGTACGTCCTTGTGAGCTTAGAGCATTTATAGAACTTGTAAAGAGAGAACAGGGAAGTTTAGAAAACCTTATATTTATCTCGTTTACTTGTCCAGGAACCTATCCACTCAAGATGTCCGTGAACGGAGATATCAGTAAAAGACTGCCGGAGTACGAAGAGGGCACCAAGGAGAATAATATTATTTCAGATATAAGACCCACATGCAGGGCTTGTGAGCATTTTATCCCTTACTCCGCAGATATGACCCTTGCCTTAGTTGGCAAGAAAGATGTAGATAAAAACTGTGAAATATTCCTCAATACGGAGAAAGCAAAAGATATTATAGAAGGTATGGATGGAGGATTTGTAGATAGCGAACTCCAAACACAAGAGGTAAAAGATCTTCTAAGCAAGAGGGAAGAGGAGAAGAGAAAACTTTTTAAAGAGATCAATTTTGAAGGCCTGGG
>CAZRTU010000116.1:0-5978 GCA_964603075.1 uncultured bacterium | reverse complement strand
GTTTAACCCTAAACTGGAAGTGAAACCAGTTGTCGTCCTTTCAAACAACGATGGTTGCGTGATTGCCCGTTCTAATGAGGCAAAGGCGCTGGGAATAAAGATGGGCGTTCCTGCTTTTAAATGTAAGGAAATCTTTGAGAAATACAAAGTCTTGATCTACTCGTCTAATTACGCACTATATGGAGATATGTCACAAAGGGTAATGGAGACACTTGCTCAATTCACTCCCGACATAGAGGTCTATTCCATAGACGAGGCATTCCTTTCTCTCGCAGGTTTCACTTCGAAGTCTCTCAGTGTCTATGCAAGAGACATAAAGAAAACCGTGAAGAGATGGACTGGGCTTCCCATAACCATAGGAATCGGTCCCACCAAGACACTTGCAAAGGTCGCAACCAAGATTGCGAAGAGGAATCCTGAGTATGAAAGCGTGCTCGATATCACAGACCACCCTAATTTAGACGAAATTTTAGAAAGTCTGGATGTTGAAGATGTGTGGGGAGTTGGTCACCAGTATAAAAAGTCACTCCAAAGAAACGATATCTATAATGCTCTCCAGCTGAAGAATGCACCACTTTCGTGGATCAAGTCAAAGATGACCATAACCGGAGTCCGTACTGTCAAAGAATTGCGTGGAGTACCCTGTATATCCTTAGAAGATGTACCTCCTCCCAAAAAGGGGATAATCTGCTCGCGCTCCTTTGGTAGATCGGTTGAATCCCTCCAAGAACTAAAAGAGGCAATTGTCACCTATGCCTCGCGTGCTGCAGAAAAGTTACGTCAACAGAGGTCGGTCACTTCCTTTATACAGGTCTTCCTTATGACCAGTCTTTTCACGGATGAGCCCAAATATGTGAATACTTCGTCTGCTCGTTTACCAGTACCCACCTCAAATACGCCAGATCTCATAAATTATTGTACCAGAAGTCTTGAGAAGATATATAGGCAAGGTTATAAATACAAAAAGGCGGGTGTTGTATTCAATGGGATTATACCTGAAGATAAAATACAGCTTCACCTCTTCAAAAAGCCCAATCGACTGAAAAATCAGAGATTGATGAAATCCATAGATATGATAAATTCAAAATGGGGTAGCGATACCATATACTGTGCCTCAAGCGGAGTAAAAAAAGGCTGGAAGATGCGTCGGGCAAAGGTTTCCCCGAGATTTACCACAAGATGGGACGAGATTCTTCTGGTCAGGCTCTCGGAATGAAAAGCATTAGGACGCAGATTAACGCAGATACGTAATAACTATGGACTATGAACGGCAGAAAATAGCAAATAGCAAATAGAGAATAGAAAATCTACCAATGGAGTAAGAGCTGATAATAAAATGGTAGTCGCAGGCTTTATGCCTGCGAATGAAGTTGATGTAGGGCAAACCTTCAGGTTTGCATTTTCGCAGGGCTGACTTGCCTGACGGCAGTAGTGAGAGGAGAACATGGAACGAAGAATGAAATATCCCCTATCTAAAAGAGGAATCCACAGCGTGGTTCTGATATCATTTGCCCTCTTTCTATCAATCGTCATTTCTCTCTATGGACAATCTAAGAAGATAAAACCGCCCGTTGCGAAGATTGAACCCAAGGTGGACAGCATACACGGCTACACCAGGGTTGATAACTATTTCTGGCTCAGGGAGAGAGACAATCCTCAAGTAATCGAATATCTCCAGGCAGAAAACGATTATACAGAGGCTATGATGGAAAATACAGAAAATCTGAGGGAAATGCTATATGAAGAACTCAAAAGTAGAATAAAAGAGACAGACCTATCTGCACCTGAGAGATTAGACGAATATTATTACTATACCCGTACAGAAGAAGGTAAGCAATATCCCATCTACTGTCGTAAGAAGGGAGACCGTGACGCCCCAGAAGAGATCCTGCTCGATCCGAATATCCTATCTATGGGACACGAATACTTTGAGATTGGTGTATACAAGATCAGTCCAAACAACAGGTTCCTTGCGTATTCAATAGATACAAGCGGCTCTGAGATCTATACCCTTTACATCAAAGACCTGAACACGGGCAAGAATTTGGACGATATAATCTCCAATTCTGGTTACTCTGCTGCATGGGCTAATGACAATAAGACGCTCTTCTATACAGTAGTTGACAATGCAAAACGTCCCTACAAGCTATACAGACATAGACTGGGGACTCTCCAGGAAGAAGACGAACTCGTGTACCATGAGACTATTGAAAGTCTATGGTTGTACATCTATAAGACAAAGAGTAAGAAATATTTACTCAGAGAGTCCTCAAGCCACACCGCATCTGAAATAGCCGTTCTTTATGCAGACGAACCGTATGGAGATTTCAGACTTATAAACCCAATCCAGAGTGATATGGAGTATTATCTATATCACCACGAAGACAGATTCTTTATACTTACCAACGATGAGGCAAAGAATTTCAGACTGATGGAGGCACCCACAGATAACCCATCCAAAGAGAATTGGAAAGAGGTCATCCCGCATCGGGATTCTGTTATGATCGAGGGAATAGACGTATTCAAGGACTATCTCGTGATCTACGAAATGCAAAATGGGCTTAAGAAAATCCGGATAACAGAATTATCCAATGGAAATACCCACTATGTCCAATTTCCTGAGCCTGTATATACCTTCTGGCTTGGAAAAAACAAGGACTACAACACCAAAACTCTTCGTTATACCTATACCTCATTTGTAACCCCAAGATCGGTTTTTGACTACTATATGGACACTAAAACTCCAGAATTAAAGAAGCAGTATGAGGTCCTTGGAGGATATGAGCCGTCTAACTACCTCTCGGAGAGGATATATGCGCAGGCAGAGGACGGCACCATGATACCCATATCTCTTGTCTATAGAAAAGGTCTGGTGAAAGACGGCGCGAACCCACTTATTCTATATGGTTATGGTGCGTACGGAAACATTGAGCAGGGTTACTTCTCATCAAACAGATTGAGTCTGCTGGATAGGGGTTTCATATATGCAGTTGCTCATGTAAGAGGCGGTGGTGAGATGGGTAGACATTGGCATGAGGATGGAAAACTCCTCAAGAAAAAGCATACATTTACAGACTTTATTGGCTGCTCAGAATATCTTATAGATGGAGGTTATACCTCAAATGATAAACTGGTGATACTGGGTGGTAGTGCCGGAGGGCTCCTGATTGGCGCGGTTATAAATATGAGACCAGAACTATTCAAAGCCGCAATTGCTGACGTACCGTTTGTCGATATAGTTAACACGATGCTCGATCCCTCCCTACCTCTTACAGTACTTGAATATGACGAATGGGGTAATCCCAACCAGAAGGAATACTATGAATACATTATGTCATACTCTCCATACGATAATGTCGAGAGTAAGGATTATCCCAACATGCTTATAACCGCCGGTTTTAACGACACAAGGGTATCTTACTGGGAGGCAGCAAAATGGACTGCGAAATTGAGGGCTGAAAAGACCGACGATAATATATTACTCCTTAAGACGAAAATGGGCACTGGGCACCTTGGGTATTCAGGCAGGTACGATTACCTCAAGGACGTAGCCTTTGAATATGCATTTATCCTCGATCTGTTTGGGATAGAAGAATAAACACTCATGAAGATCAGAACAATAACCATAGGAACCGATCTATCCTGTCCTGTGGACACAAACACAATAAAGAGGATAAACAAATTTTGTACCCTCGCCAAAGATACATTCGAAAAGGGGGGTCTTGAGATTCAGACACTGAGAATCGCATCCCAGCCATTCACTGAATATCTCGGCGGTATGGATAACAAAAAAGTCATAGAGGAGATAGAAAGTCTTGAATCGATATTTAGAGACACACCAATAGATTTTGTCAGCATCGGAACAATAAGAGACCTAAATTATATTCCATTGGCTTCTGACATAATCTCTGAATCCACCATAATCTCGACATCAGTGACTATTGCAGATAGAGACCGAGGCGTAGATCACGAAGCCGCCAGGAAGACTGCGAAAGAGATCCTCAGAATCTCCAGAAGGACAGATTTCGGTTACGGGAATTTTCGCTTTGCTGCAATAGCAAATTGCCCTCCCCATATTCCTTTCTTCCCTGCAAGCTATCACAGGGGTGACGCCTGTTTTTCTATTGGTCTGGAATGCAGCGATCTGCTCTGGGAGGCATTTTCACAGTCTGAAGGTCTGATTGATATGCCCCAAAAATTAAAGGCTACTTTAGAGAGTAAATTCAGAAGGATTGAAGATGTTGCAAAGAATGTAGAAACGATAGGAGAAATCCATTTCAAGGGAATAGATGTGTCGCCAGCACCTTCCCTGCTTGAATCAGAGAGTATAGCCTTTGCGATTGAGAAGATGGGAACGGGATTGTTCGGTGCGCCAGGAACACTCTTTATATGCAGCATGATTACGGATGTGCTGAAGTCGCTCGATGTGAAGAGATGCGGTTATTCAGGACTGATGTTACCCATTTTAGAGGACTTTGGTCTCGCTAAAAGATGCAGTCAGGGACTCTTTGATATAGATACCATTCTTACATATTCATCGGTCTGCGGTACTGGCTTGGACTGTATTCCACTCCCTGGAGATATTTCCGAGAATAAATTATATGCCATTCTAATAGACACAGCAGCTCTGGCTATAAAATTAGACAAACCCCTCTCTGCCCGATTACTTCCTATACCCGGGAAGATATCGGGAGAGATAGCACATTTTGAATCTCCGTATCTTTTAGACTGCACGATCCCAGACATAAAATAGATATAGAGAATGACCCAAAAAAGATGAAAGACAGACAAGGTGCAAGAGAAGATAAGAGCATAAAATGGAGAAGAATAGGTCTCTCCTTTTACAGAGCTTTTAAAAATTTTTTACAGATTGCCCCAATCCTGCTGGGTGTAATCCTTCTGATAGGGCTCTTTAAGATATTCGTCTCCAAAGAGATGATATCGGCCCTGTTTACGAATAATCCCCTGTTAGATACAGTGATAGGTTCCGTAGTCGGTAGTATCTCTGCAGGTAATCCGATTACAAGTTATGTGATAGGAGGGGAACTTATAAAACAGAATGTCAGTCTGTATGCTGTCACGGCGTTCATAGTAACCTGGGTAGCAGTTGGCGTAATACAGCTCCCAGTCGAGGCATCTGCTCTGGGTAGAAGATTTGCGATATCAAGGAACATTTTGAGCTTTATCCTCTCTATTCTGGTATCTATCTTAACCGTGCTTACCTTATCTATAATTGGATGAAAAAGAATCCTAATAATAAGAAGATGAAGCAAGCTCGAACGAAGGGGAGAATGCAGTATGGAATCTATTTCCTGGTTTCGGTTATTTTTCTCTACCTCATTCTCTATCTATTTAAGGCAGAAGAGATAAAGGCATCTCTTCAAGCGAGTGTAAATTTGCTTGTAAAGATAATTCCTGCACTTGTACTCGTGATATTGTTTATGGGCATAATAAACTCTATAGTAAATCCCAAAGCCATATCAAAATACGTCGGCAGAGGGTCGAGATTCAGAGGCTGGCTTCTCTCTATAATCCTGGGAATTGTAAGTCACGGACCGATCTATGTGTGGTATCCGCTTCTCAGAGAACTTCGAGATAAGGGAATGAGAAGTGGTCTGATAGCAGTCTTTCTCTTCAACAGGGCAATAAAGATTCCCCTAATCCCCCTGATGGTTCACTATTTCGGAGTAAAATTCGTCATCGTCCTGCTGTTATATATGATATTAGCATCCGTAATCCAGGGGAAGGTAATCGATATGCTAAGGGTATAGATTCATAGAACTTAAAATAGGTTTTATCCTTTGATTCCCACTATTACTTCGAGAAATAATATGAAAGAATATGACAAACCATATAAATAAATATCAAGAATCAAATCAGGTAATCGTAAAACAATTGAGACCAAAAGAGTTGGCGAAATCAATATTAATCGCTGTTTATGTTCTTTACCCTTCATTTCTTTTGCTTGCCCAAAAGAA
>CAZRTU010000115.1:0-5994 GCA_964603075.1 uncultured bacterium | reverse complement strand
CGGTGATTTCCATAATTCAAAGGTGCGGGGCTTCGCAAACACGCAAAACGTTATACGACATGCCGTTTAAAATTTATCGGCTACCTTAGGAATAAAACATGCATGAAAGAAGGAATTCAATGAAACTTTGGTTGGTCATTGCTATTATACTGGCTGGCGTAGTTGTAATTTTCTTGACTCTGATCCTACTCCGCTATCATCGTGACATTCGTGTTGCGCATAAGCGTATAAAGGTAATCAGAAACCAGTTCATTGAAACAGCTTGTGGCCCGGTCGAATACGCCACCCTCGGGAAGGTTATCCTGTGCTCGTGGTGCATGGAATAGTAGGTGGGTTCGACCAAGGCTTGGAGATGGCTAAGTCTAATTTGCGGGATGACTTCCGATCGATTGCAGTCTCTCGCTTTGGCTATCTGGGGACTCCACTGCCAGACGAACCCTCGCCTGCTTCGCAGGCCGACGCCTATGCTTGCCTGCTCGACGCCCTGGGCATCCAGCAAGCGTCGATCTTGGTAACAAATTCAACGTGGTCAGACCTGAAAAAAGAATCCATAATTAATCTTTCTTGTCAAACTTAAATTTCAGTTTTTATAGGTGACCCCGAAATTTATTTATCAAGTTTTTTTCTTGACATAAAGGGAATTTGTAATTATAATACTTTATGAGTCAGTCAAAAGCATCTCAAGGCAGGAGGGAAGTTGGAAGATAGAGATGAAGTTGTATTCGTTTTGGGTATTCTCCTCGGTGAAGCTCAAACACCAGAGAGAGCGGCATCAATTGCTGGGACCTATCGCGGCTGTCCCTACTGTGTCTTGTATGAAAATGCAGATTGTACGGTCTTAGGGGTATTCTCCATACCGCCAGACCATAAATGGTGGCTGGAATGGGCAGTCGAAAATCCGGAAGAGACATTAGGACTTAGGAAAGTAGAGATCTTTTTCGCTAAAGCAATTACAGGTTCAAGCCCATGGTCACGTGAGGAGGCTAGACCTCTTATGGATAGAGCTCCATGCGGTGCAGATTGTGGCAAATGTCACAGGTACAGTAACGGATGTATTGGCTGTCCTGCGACAAAACATTATTTGAGTAGGTAATTAAACCAACTTAGTATAAGTCTTCCTTTCTTTTTTGAAAAGGCTCACCTTTTTTTAAAAAGCCATACTACAGTAATTAGAATCGAAATAGTAGCTATGAAAAAGACGACGTGTAGAATGCTCGGAGATACCTTCAGGTTTAGAAAATACACCATATCGTAAAAGACATAAAATAGGAATGCCAGTGCAATTAGCCATCCATAAAATTTCCTCTTTAAAGTGGCGAGTATTATGCCGAGAACCATTATAACAACCTCCAGCATAATTGAAACAGCATGTAGATTTCTCATACCTCCTCCCTTTTATTTCATTGTTATGTATAATATTTAACCACAGAGGACAATTTGCGAAAAGCGAAGAGGGAAAAGCGAAGGGCGAAAAATCATCTATTGCTTCTCTCTCATCTCTCTTCTCTCTTCTCGTTTCTTCATCCCTTCCTACCCCGTTAGATGTTTACTTAATTAAGTACAAGTAATCAGCCCTGGTACTTTATTAAACAGAGGAACCAGAGATGACTCAGAGCATTTTTGAATTTTGATTTGTAATTTTAATACCTGCCTACCGCAGGCAGGTTTAATTTTTGATATCTAATATTACTCCTGTAGTTTGTCATCTTCTTTCATATTCTATTTGACACTACCGTAATGCGGTTTAACCTTAAAACCTACATAAAATTCAATACCATCTGAAGTATATATTATAGATTCTTAAATGTCAAGTAATTTTTTGAAATCTTAAATGCTTTGCAGATAGGGAGACTAAAGACTGAAGGCCTTAGACCAACGACTTCCTATCTAACGGCAGGGTGTAGGGCAAACCTTGCCTATCGGCAGGCAGGTATTACCCACCTTCTATTAAAATCCTAATACTTGACAAAACGTCTATTTTATACTATAATAAAACACAGGAAAACATCCAGAAAATTGAGGGTCCAAAGGGGAGGTATATCCTGCAATCTTATCGAAAACTTAACTTATCCGACCTGCCCAAAGGATACAAGGGTGAACCTCTTGAGGCAGCCGTAATTTATGATGTTTTTATTATTCTATCGTAGGAGCACAGCCTGTTGATAAGTTCCTGGATGTAATAGAGGAGGTCTGAATCTGAGGTTTCGATCCTTAGGTCCCATAGCTATTAAGACATACCAAGGTGAGATAGCAAAAGTTGAGGTCAAAAATGCTTCTGAATAACCGTAAGAAGAGTGATAACTGGATAAAAAGAAAGGATGGGCAATATTTCAAAGAGGTTCTATAAGAAATATAATGTTAGGTACGGCATTATCTAACTATTAGACAGAGTACGATGGATCTCCAAGATAAAATATACGACATAGCCCTTCGTGAGCACAAACTTTTCCCCAAGTCCCAAATAGCCGATTACTATAAGCTACTTTATCAATCAATTTTTGGTGCAGAACATATGGTCAAAAGCTATGGCGAGTCTCTTGATGGTATTTACAGGGAGATGTCTGAAATAGAAGGCGACGAAACAATCTCCCTCTATTATGATATAGGACTGGATACTCCAATAATCAGGGTAAATCTTGTAAGATGTAAGGCGGAAGATATACCTGCGGAAGCAATCTCAAAGGCGTTTGTAAGAGGTGCTCAAACTTATAGAAACAGATATTCCGCCAATTTTGACCTCTTACTGAGGTTATTAACCAATACCCTTTTGGAAAAAGAATTTAAGAAAACCAGAGAAGAATTGAACGAATTCTACTTGAGGGTCAAATCTCTCAGCTTCCCTGTTATTCATCACTCGATAGTTTATAGAAAACTCTACAATCCTCACTACAGGGTCATTCCTCTGGATGCGTGGAATAACGAACTACAAAAGATAAGAAAATAAGCTTAATTTTGACTTGACTTTTATGACATTTGAAGTTATAATATCGGGTATTGGCTCGACTCAATTATTAACCTGACAAAGAACAAAGCTAAAACTACCACGGTATGGTGTAATATTATTGAAATAAAAAAGAGACGCAGAGTATAAGAAACGGACAGAAGGTGTCAACGGATCCATCAAGGAGACACGGATGAATATAAAGGAGTTAACCCTGGAAAAACTATCGCCTGAAAAGTTTATTATAGAGAAGATAGAAGAGATCTCTTCCACCGTCGGCGATTATATGGCTGTCAATGCTCTATCTGGAGGCGTTGACTCATCTGTTGTTACCATGTTAGGTCATAGAGCCCTGGGTGAGAGACTAAAGACATATTTCATTCGCAATGGTTTGATGAGAGAAGGTGAGCCTGAGTTTGTAATCACTATATTTAAGAAATTAGGAGTGGGTGTTGAGGTTGTTAATGCTGAAGAGACATTTTTTGATGCACTGAAAGGATTCACTGACCCTGAGGATAAGAGAAAGGCTATCACTCGGGCTTTTTACAAGAACGTATTCGGTGATTTACTAAAAAAGAGCAGGGCGAGATACCTCTTGCAGGGGACAAATTATACGGATGTGGAAGAGACAATCGCCGGAATAAAGAGACAGCATAATATCCTTGAACAGCTTGGTATAGACCCCGAGGAGAGATACGGTTATAAAATCCTGGAGCCATTAATACAGCTGAGGAAACCCGCAATTAAAGAGGTTGCCAGAGCCTTGGGTTTACCTGATGAGGTAAGTGACAGACCACCCTTTCCTGGACCCGCTCTGGCTGCGAGGATAATTGGAGAGGTTACCCCAGAAAGAGTCGCACTTGTAAGAAAAGCTACAGAGGTTGTCGAAGAAGAGCTACGAAGTATCCCCGCCTTTCAGTTCATGGCAATCCTGCACCAGGACAAAGTAACCGGAATCAGAAACGGTAAGAGGGAATACGGACATCAAATAGAGCTGAGATGCTGGGATAGCGAAGATGCGGTTACAGGTTCGCCAACGAGACTGCCGTATTATATCCTGGACAGACTGGCGGATAGAATAACCGGCGAGGTCTCAGGCGTGGTAAGCGTAACATACAATATAACACCAAAACCGCCTTCCACCATAGAGGCTGTATAGGCTAAGGCGGTTTTAAAAATAGAGATTAGAGGCAAAAAATCTTTGCACATTCCAGTTTATATTTGACAAATTAGAAATTTTAGATTATATAATAAATAAACCCACCTCAGGAAACTATTTCACCTGGTGAGCTTCTTTTTTTACTCTCAACAAAGGGGGAATCAGTTATGGATTATTTTCCGGCAGACCTCGGTTATCTTCTCGGGCCTCTATCAGCCGCAGCAGTCTTCGTATCTATCTTCTTTGGACTCATAGCCTTTGCACTCGGTATACTTCTCCTTGTCTTCCTCGGCAAAGATGCGGTAAGGAGGAATATGAATGTGGCAGGGTGGGTTATCCTTGCGATATTCACGGGATTCTGGGGTACAACACTATACCTTTTAGTCAGAGGCCCAATAGAAAAGGCTTCTTAGAGGAGATTTATATAGCTCATTCCTGTTAAAAAGGGGTTTATCTCTGATTAAACTCGGGATAAGTCTATTGACCTTTTCTATCTTTTACTCATCAATAGGGGGAGGTGAAGGTGAAGATGTGTTTTATATTCAGTGGTTTCTTCTGGGGTGTTGTTTTAATTGTAATAGGTATTCTGATTATACTCAAAGTGTTCCTGAGGGTCGATTTCCCTATTTTCCGAATCCTCTTCTCTCTCTTATTAATATACATTGGCATAAGGGTTCTCATCGGAGGATGGAGACTCAAGACAATTAGAAATTCAGTTATTTTTGGCGAGTCAACCATAAGGGTAACAAAATTGGCTAAAGAATATAACGTTATATTCGGCAAAGGGGTAATTGATCTCTCCCAAGTCGAGCTTGCAACAGAACCTACGAAAGTGGAAATAAACACAGTCTTTGGAAGGGGAGAGGTAATGATTAACCCTGAGTTGCCCACTATAATCGAGGTAAATTCAGCCTTTGCCGAAGCAACAACTCCAGATAGAAACCGCACTCATTTCGGCAAATATACATACAGGACAGAAAAATACAGAGAAGGTGAGGCATGCCTCAGGTTGGAGGCTGATGTTGTCTTCGGCAGTCTAGAATTCTTTGAGAAGTAAAACTGGGAAACCGTTAATAAGATTTGTATTATCCTCCAGAACAAAGGATCCAGTTAACAAGGCCTTTTTTGCGTTACTCTCGAGATTAAATTCTCTATGGTATTCTACGATACTGTGAAAAATAACATAAAAGAAACCAAATTCCGTTCCAGACGGATCACGGAGGTAATATTAAATATCAAAAATTAAACCTGCCTGCGGTAGGCAGGTATTAAAATTACAACTTGCCTGACGCCTGCCTGTGGTTTAAAAGATGGGATAAATATCCATACGATTTCGCATCCTTCCCATACATATCGCGTGGAATGGCTCTTGAGATTAATAAGAGGTCACAGAGGGGAAGGATTACAAAGAAACAATATAAAATCTGAAGCGTAAAACTAGCATTTAAGAATGTTTTTTCATAAGTTTATAATTATGCATTGCTAATTTTGAATTGGCTCAACTGCATTCTCTGTGCTCCCTGCATGACGCCTGCCTATCTACCGATAGGTAGACCTGACGGCAGTCAGGGTAGACAGGTCTGTGGTTGAGTTTTTTACAATACAGATTCTGCCTTAAGGATGAGAATGAAGATATGAGATGGAATGCCCTAACCCGCCTCGACTATATAGAGAGCGATTGGCCTTATACCCAGCAGAAGGCGCTCTGGTAGATGAATCTGAATCTATTCGCGAGCTTGCTGTAAGTGATATTGGATAGGATTGGTGATGAGGGGAGTGCGTAAGTCTTAAAAGATGCGCTGGAGGACGGTGAAAATTGAGGGTTTATAAATTGCGGCTGAGTGGTGTTGAGGAGTGCTTTGAGATAACAGAATTAGTGAGTTCTCTTGCATTA
>CAZRTU010000114.1:0-6004 GCA_964603075.1 uncultured bacterium | reverse complement strand
CTATGAATAGATGGCATGCCCGTCAGCCCGAACTTTACAAGGGACGTATCTCTCTTGTCAATGTAGGTTTGAATATCTTCCACCAGTCTCTTCACGTAATTCGTCTTTAGGCCACTTCCAGTCGTTGCCTGAATTAATGCCTCTGTCTTATCGTAATTCACCATCTGGGTCATCATCTCTTCTCCTTCGAGAAAGAACCAGAGATTTGCTACCTTCTCCCGTGTATCTGGTATTACCCTGCCTTCGCCTACTACATAACTCATCTCCTCTATATAATCAGCAATCGACTGAGGGTTGTTTACCCCCTCTATGGACTCCAGGAATTCCTCGACCTTTTTAATCTCCATGAGGACTCTCGGGTCTAAGATATCGCCTTTTGCAAGTATCTGGATGGCTGTAGACCCCCCGAACTTGACATCCAAAAACTGCTCTGTCAACCTGATATTGCTATTTGGCTTGAAATAATCGAGTATGTCAATCTCCCTCTCTATCCTTGGTATACCAATTATGCTTAAAATAAATAAGACTGTACCTACAATAACTATTATTTTTCTATTCTTCAGCACGAATTTACTCAGTCTCTCCATAAGATCCGATACCTTTTCGCCGCCAACTCTCTTAAAAACCCTATTCTTGAATCTACCTCCGCCTAAAATTGATAGAATGGAAGGCACAAATGTGACAGAGACAATTAGAGCAAAAAGCACGCCAAGGCTCGTGAATATCCCAAATTCGCGTATCATCGTCAGGTATGAGCCAAAAGTGAAAGACATAAAACCTGCAATAGTAGTTACCGCAGCAAGTGAGACGGGTATCGCAATCTCTCTCAATGCCTTCTTTGATTCCTCACACCTATTCTCATTTTTACTCTCCTCATTTTCGTCAAATCTGCTTACGACATGAATACTATACGCACTTCCCACCGCTATAAGGATGACAGGTATGATATCTGATACAATGGTAAGGGGAATTTCAAGAATACTCATTAGACCAATCGTCCATACCGTACTGATTAATACAGATACAAGTGGGACTAAAACCCCCCTCCCTGTTCGGAAGCTTATAAAAAGTGACAATATTATCAATAAACCAACGAGCGGTACGAGGAATTTAAGGTCGCCGAGGATGATATCCGCCAAATCTGAAATAATAAACGGAAACCCTCCGTAATATACCCTTTTTTCAAAACCTTTATCCTCAACAACTCCTTTTATCATTCTCACGGTAGCGATTCTATCCACATCGTCACTGAGACGACATATAAGGAGTGTCGCCTTAGAATCTTCAGAGACAAGATTTCCCCTGTACATACCCTTAGAAAGGGTATAATCCTTAATTCTCTCCAGTTCCTCATCTGTGGCAGGTAGATTATATGGATCAATGAGTCTGCCTATCTCAATCCACCCTCCGTTGTTCCTTATGTCCAGCACATTTGAAAGGCTCGTAGCATATGCTACGCCCTCAAGCACCTCAATCTCAGAGGTTAATTCCGCCACCTTCCTTATCGTTTCCTCTGTGAAGACCTCTTCCGCCTCAATAACAATTATGGCTAGGTGGCTGCTCGAGTATTGCTCCCCAATATAATCAAACAATGCAACCGCCGGATCACTCTTGGGTAAGTAATCCGTTATATCGGGATTGATCTTCAGATTCTTAATAAAATATCCCAAACCCAGAGTGACTATAATCACAGCGACAATAATATACCCTCGATTCTTTATAACGAAATCAGAAAGCCTCCGCATATTCAAATCCTCCTGACCAATCGACTAATTCGGTTTTTCCGTCGATTTTAAAACCAAAAAGAAGCCATAAACCGATGTTTCCAAAGTAAATGGCAGAGTCTAAACTACAATACTATTATCGAACTATTGACCCAAATGGTTTTTGGGTCGAATTGAGTTTAAAAAAAATTACTCTTTGACTATACCGTGAAAGAGGATTCCAAACAAACTATCAATGCTCTTCTCTATCTTTGACACGTCTCTTTCTATAGCCCAAGGATACTCCAGTCCCTTCATGGCTGTAACTATAGCGTATACCGTCAATTCCAGATCATTTATTACAAAGATTCCCCTGTCAACTCCCTCTTTAAGTACAGACTTTATGGTCTCGAATTCGTACTCGTCTGCCTCCTTTCTGAGATCCTGAATGAAACTATACTGTTCGAGATACTCGTCTTTGAAGGCGCTGTAGTAATTCGCCAACTGATTTAGAACTTGCACCCTCGTTTTGACATAGATACGTAGTTTATCCTGGGGAAGTTTTTGACTTTTGACAGCTTTTGAGATTTGTTCTTTCAAGATGTCTTCTTCCTGGCGAATTACAGACCTGAAAACATCCTCTTTACTCTTAAAATAGTGGTATATAGAGCTCTTACCCATGTGTGCGGCACTTGCTATCTCTTCCATGGTTGTCTTCCTGAAGCCGTAGCGAGCAAAAAGGCTTCTTGATGCCTCTATAATGATTTGACGCGTATCTTTCTCTACTTCTTCCATATTAACCTTGAATTTTGCCTAAATGAATGGCTCCGAATATTCGACCAAATCAGTTTTAGATTCTAATTATACCACATATTTTACGCTTTGTCAAGTTTTTTTTAAAAACTTTAAAAAAATTTAGGCGCCGCAGATAGGCGGTACGTCGGGAAGTCTTATCTTACTTTTGGATGTAGGGGAATCTCTGCCTGCCGTCGGGCAGGCTTTAGGTTTGCATTAAGGAGAAACGTGAGGTGGACCTCAGGTTTCTATGTGGTAGCCGCAGGCTTTATGCCTGCGAATGAAGCATTTTCGCAAGGCTAAAGCCTTGCCCTACGATTTACCAGCAAGATCGATTTGGTGTTAATGTAGGGCAAACCCTGCACGCCGTCAGGCAGGTAAGCAATCTCTTTAGGCTCCTGTTATTGTCCTTCGTTTCCCTGCTTGAGAAGGGGTTTTTTGTTACCCTTGAGTCCGATTATATAGATGAGAATAATAAAGATGGTAAACATCGTCAGTTGATTCCTGAAGGAGCCAGAAAAGTCCATCGGACCCGTCAGGTTTAATGTTATCATAAGCAGGGGTAAGATTAAGAAATACCCCTGCTTCACGGAAAATTTCTCCGAGAGAGAGGCTGTACCATTCAAAGATAGTATTATCATCGCTGGAAAGGCTGCAATAAGAAGTCGTTCTGTATTTGTCGCGAAAAAGACCTGGAAGTAGACTATCAATATAAAAGGCAAGAACCTTAGCAGCAAACCTCGGTTACCTCTCTTTGAAAAGAAGGGCAAGAGCAGTAACATTACACCGAAGGCCCCAAAGGTGTATGAATTAAAGGCTCGGAGAGAAAATGAATGTAGCCTAAACAAGCTAATCTGTTTCAGCAACTCCAAATAGTTATAACCTGCAAACCTGTGTACGTGACTTAAATTTGTCGGAAGGCTGCTCAGGTAGGCGGGGTCACTATTCATCTGAGGGATAAATATTCTCAAGCTAAACAGCAATAAGATCGCCGGTAGTATAATAAGCAACCATTTTCTGAACAATCTCCCGTCATTCCATCTGTGGGTATTTAGTGTATAGTATAGAGGCATTACAGCTATAATCGTCTCCTTTGTTGCTATACCAGCAATGAGGAGGATGAGAAAAAGAATGTCTTTTTTACTGACTATACAATAGATCGACAAGGTTATCAAAAGAAAAAGAAGTGCATCTGGTAACCAGAAATTTCTAAGAATAAATTTTGTTGCCCACCCAAGTGAAAAGAACATCAACATCCCAACATATGCGTAGACCTTATCGAAGTTGAATCTCTTACCAAGATAATATACCACTACTCCTGTCATCCAGACGCTTATAAATGCTATTATAAGAAAGTTACACTGGAGTTCGAAGGGAAGGGCTTTTGCAAGAAGAGGGAGACCTACACGCCAGCAGAAAGGAGCAATATGGAAGTCGAAGGGATTTCCTTCAGCCATGTAGATGTACTTATGATGGTCCCACATTCTTGGAAAAAAAGGGTCATCATATGTCATCAAATCGGTAATGAGAAGTATAACTAAAGTTAAAAAAAGAGCTGTTCCTACAATGATTAGAAATTCTTGCCAGCCCTCTTTTCGCGAAATCCTTCGAGATAATTTCATAAAACTTATTCTATCCATTCACTTGGTTTTAATCCCTTAACTCGCATATATAGAATGCTTCCCCGGGCTTAATAGACTGCTCAAATGAAGCTATAATCTCAAGTCTATCGTAAAGATTTACCCAATTAATTAATTTATTATTAGTGATAAATAATTTTGTCTTGTAATCTCTACCAAGTGCTACGCTATCAACCCTTCGGATAATTTCACCTAAGAGTAATGTTTTTCTTCCGAAGTATTTCTTGCCCCAGACTAAATAACTTCCATACTCTTCAATCCTAACATAATAAAATTTAGAATATGGCTCTGGTACATAGGGTAAAATCGATACAGGATCATAGGGATAGGCAGCAATAAAGGTATCATCCCCTATGTAATCATTATCTACCAAAAAGGCAGCAGCCTTTTTCGAAGCAGAAAAGTCATATCTAAAATCAAAATAAAAAGCAAGCGGAGAACCTATTAACTGACATATCAAAAGAACTATAAAAATATACGATAGACTTTTTTTGTTGAAAACCTTATATAGTCTGCCTCTTTTTCTACTTTTCTCATAATTTTCAGCTACCCATAATGAAAAAACAAATACTACAAAAATAAGGCCATGGTGCCTGAGCCGCCCGGGGTGTTTTAAAAGAAATATTCCCAATAAACCTATACTCATCAACAAATACATCAACATCGGTCTCCTCTTTTTTACAAAAAACCCAAGAGTTAATAAAAAAAAGAAAATGCCTACAATACCTGGAAATTTGGGAGGAAATTCGTATACAAGAGGTTCTGGAATTGGTGAAAAGGCATTAAAAAGGGGATTCCCTAACTTCCGACCAAGCTCTCTAACACCAAAATCTAAGTTCCATTGAGATGAAACCGAGATTAAGTCGGCAGGCGGCAGAAGTTGATAAATTGCTATTAATAATCCAAGAGAGGTGATTATAAAGCCAGCCCAATGATTTTTCGAAATGCGGATATTCCCTTCGTATCTCAATTCAAAAACATAGAAGGCGAACAGGAGGAACGCGAAGACAAGACTGTGAACATTTGTATTTGCGAGTAGCAGTAATAGGATGGAATATAATATGGGCCTTTTGAAACGGGTTTTATATATCGAAGCAATCACAAATAAAATCAAAACCGTTAGAACGTAACTCCTCGCTATTATGTTATATTCATAAAATATGTAGTATCCAAAGACAAACAAAAACTTCTGTAACGGTGAAAAGGGGGCATTCCTTATAAATAAAATAATGGCGGTCAACATTACCAGAAAATGTATAACTGCCATTGAAGAGTAAGGGGCTCCTGATTTTGCGAATGGCAAAAGGATTATATGCCACAACGCAGGTGAACCCTCATAGCCCATTTGGTCAACCAGAGAAGCCAAATTTGGGACATCTCGCGCTACAAGCCATGCCTGCGCCTCATCCACCCACGGTTCGTGATTGATAATTAAGAGTACAGATAAGACGATAAAAAGAACAACTATAATGTACGGTATTTTCTTATGCGAAATCATAAAGGACTATTAAATTCAATCTATCGTTAGACTGATTCCTTACATATCTGATGTTTAGCTCGGTAAATAGGGCGTTTGTTATCCATGTAACTACGTACTATTTGTCTGGATTTTATTATATCTTGATTTGAAAGTATCTTTATTTATCTTACATAATACAAACGTTCCAAGAGTACTTTTATAAAAACCTTCAGATAATAATTCTCGAATTCCTAACATCTTCTTATTATAATTATCGTCATACAAAAAAATATTTATAATATAGTCTCCTTCAATATCCTTAATTTTATCATACACATCAAAAATTGAATTTATTTTATATACTCTCTTCATAGAGTAAGATAACTTTTGTGGAGGGGTTTCAGATA
>CAZRTU010000113.1:0-6008 GCA_964603075.1 uncultured bacterium | reverse complement strand
ATCCAACTTCCCACATTCCACATCCCTCATCCCAGTTCCTCAATATCCTTCTTCAGCTTATCAATCTTATCCAGTTTCTCCTCTTCGATGTACTTCATTCTTGAAATCGGCTCCCATATTGGAAGCTTGATTATGTCCTCCATAGATTTACCTGCCTTAAGTAGAGATTGAGCCTTCTCGTACGTATAGAGTATAGTTGAGAGCATCTTCTGCTGTTTCCCAATAGATGTGTACGTATCCACCTCATGGAAGGCATTCTGATGAAGGAAGTCTTCCCTTATTGACCTTGCAATCTCAAGTAAAATTCTCTCTTCACTCGAGAGAGACTCGATACCAACCAATCTCACAATCTCCTGTAATTCTGCCTCTCTCTCAAGAATAGCCATTGCATCCTTTACATCCTTGAGGAATTCCTCTCCAACATTCTCATCTATCCATTCCTTGGTGGTATCTGTATAAAGTGAATAACTTGAGAGCCAGTCTATTGCAGGGAAATGCCTCGCATTTGCCAGCCTATCCTGTAGATCCCAGAAGACCTTGACAACCCTTAGCGTAGACTGTACAACTGGGTCAGCAAGGTCGCCCCCGGGAGGAGATACAGAACCTATCACTGTAAGAAATCCTTCTCTTTCAGGACTTCCATGGCACTGTACTCGCCCTGACCTCTCGTAAAACTCAGCAATTCTTGTGCCAAGATAGGCAGGATAACCCTCCTCACCCGGCATCTCCTCAAGCCTGCCTGACATTTCTCTCATCGCTTCTGCCCACCTTGATGTCGAATCAGCCTGCAGTGTCACACGATATCCCATATCTCTGAAGTATTCTGCAATGGTCATCCCTGTATAAACAGATGCTTCTCTTGCAGCAACGGGCATATTTGAAGTGTTCGCAATCAGGATGGTACGTTTCATAAGGGGTTCGCCGGACTTCGGGTCTTTCAGTTCTGGAAATTCAATCAACACATCGGTCATCTCATTGCCTCTCTCTCCGCAGCCCACGAAGAGAATAATATCTGCATCTGCCCACTTGGATATCTGATGCTGGATCACAGTCTTACCCGAGCCAAATGGGCCAGGTACGCATGCAGTACCACCTTTAGCAACCGGGAAAAATGTATCTATTACCCTCTGACCCGTATACATCGGTATTTCAGGGGGCATCTTATCCATATACGGCCTGGGGATCCTCACCGGCCACCGCTGCATAAGTGTCAGTTCCTTCTTGCCGTCTTCCGTATTCAATACACATACAACCTCTTCGACTGTAAACTTTCCCTTTTTTATCTCGGTAATCTTACCCTCAACCTCTGGTGGCACCATAATCTTGTGGTTAACAAGAACGGTCTCCTGAACCTCACCAATTACGTCACCGCTTTTGACGTCGTCGCCCTTCTTCTTAAGGGGTATAAAGTCCCATTTCTTTTCCCTGTCAAGACCGGGTATTGCTATTCCCCTTGTTATACTGTTACCAGCCTGATTCATAATCTCATCCAATGGTCTCTGGACCCCGTCGTAAATGGAGCCAATAAGACCGGGACCGAGCTCAACGGATAGGGGCTCAAATGTTGGATAGACTGCTTCACCTGGGCCAACACCTCCGGTCTCCTCATAAACCTGGATCGACGCAAGGTCTCCCTTTAATTCGATTATTTCTCCTATAAGGTTCGCTTCACTAACCCTCACTACATCATACATCCTTGAACCACTCATTCCCTTCGCTATTACAAGTGGGCCGGAAACCTTTATTATCTCACCGGTCTTTTTCATAAAGACTCCTTTTTCTCTCCCATTATATCTACTCCGCAAGCCTTCTTGACAAGATTTCTTATACGCTGTCGGGTGAATTCGCTTGCGCCAAGGGGACCGGGAATGGTTAGGAGGCAAGGAAGCGGTTCTGAAGAGACATCTTCAAATATCTCCTTTGCCCCTGACACGAATTTGTCGGAAACAAGTATTACGCCCGCACCCTCCTCGACAAGCTCCCTAACCTTCTTTTTGAATTCCTCCTGCGAGGTTACAGGATATGCCTCCACGCCAACAGCGCTGAAAGGTTTTATAACATCGTACTCCCCAACTGCAGCAAGTTTGGTAGCCATGTTAAGTCAGTCTTAGGGTCATAGGGTCATAGTGTCTTTTTTCATTGGGTCATTTGTCTTCAGTCTTCGGTCTTACTATTTGCTATTTTCTATTTGCTGCCGTTCATAGTGCTTAGTGCATAGTGCTTACTACCTAGTGCCTAGTGCTTAGTGTATAGTCGTTATAGGAATGTCTCCGGCAATCTCTCCTTCAACAGATCCTCTTCAATACCGTAGATGCTTCCGGTAAAGAGCATCCGTAAGATCTTAAATTCGTTCTCCTTTGCATAGAAGTATGCAACCACAGGTTCTACACCAAAGGTGAAATACTTTGTAAATCTCAAGAATTGGATAAAAACATCGTCAGCCAACTTCTCAAGTTTAAGAAAAGACCCCTTTTCAAAAACCTCAGGGGCACCCTCACTGAGCATATTTGAATATGGAGTATATCGGAAGTACTCCCAGACGTTCTCGGCAGCCTCATCGTAAATTGTAATCAATCCTTTAGTCGAGATTAGTCCTCCATCGATCAACCCGCTCAGGAATTTCTTCTTCTCCATCTTCGCCCATTTTGTTCTCATAAGTGTCTTTATATTGGTTAGGTCAATGTCTATCTTATGAATTGTGGATAAGAAAAGATTGTTTGCCTCCAGAGCCTTGTCACTTCGGAAATCAAATAGACTCTTATCCAGTCTTATATCCAGCATGCCCGGGTCTTTGTCTATGTAGTAAGACTCTACTGCGTTTTCAATACCTTCTTCAAATCTTGAGGGCAATCTGGAATAAGATTCGTTTCTAAAAATATCTGTAATCTCTGATATGGATATATTACCGTAAGAGGAAAGGGCTCTTGGCTCTGACTCAGCAATCTTCGCCTTAAGGCTCATCTTGATATTATAGTTGTCGAAACGTGCCCTCACAAACTCAATTACAGGTGGGTCCAGGATGAGTTTATCCATTAGATAGAATAACGATTCTCTACCTCTCTGTATAATATCCTCGTATTCGGTTGGGGTAGAAGGAAGAAGATGGGCATAGTCTGTATCTCCAAGAGACTTCAAAAGTTCATCCGCAGACATGCCCAGAAGACGCGTAACCTGTTGTGATGTGAGAAGTCCTGGTTCAAGTGCCCTAATCTTAGCAACAGCATAGACATATCTATCATCCTCACTCTCTATATATGGAAAACTAATCACCATAATTCCTCAGTCATAGGGTCTTAGTGTCATAGAGTCATAGTGTCTTTTTTTATTGGGTCATTTGTCTTCAGTCTTCGGTCTCCAGTCTTGCTATTTGCTATTTTCTATTTGCTGCCGTTCATAGTGCATAGTGCCTAGTTCCTAGTTTCATTGCTCAACTCTATCAACCCAATAAACCCAACAAACTGGGTAAACCGTGTAAACCCAATAAACCGAGAGCCTTCTTATCAACCAAAAAGCAACTCGACCAGTTTCACCACTAAATCTTCTCTCTTATCCTTGATCAGCGTCTCAATAGAGCCATCAAAATCCTTATCTTTACCCCTGAGGAAAAATCCACCTTTTATATGTAACTTTTCATCTGAAAGTTTCAGCTTCCACCCATATCTCTTGTTCAATTTCTGAACAAACTTCTTATCTATATTCTTCTCTCGCTCACCTATGAGAACCTCTTCTTCCCCCGACTGAACGGCTGTCTCAAACATAGACTCTATAAGTTTCTGATATTTATCACTCTTTAAAATGTCCTCAGTGACCTCCTCAAAGAGCCTATTTAGAAGTTCATGTTTGTATGCAAGTAAAGTATTTCTATGCTCAATCTCCTTAAGTCCTATCAATCTTTCAAATTCTCTTTCCTTTGTCTCTTTTGCCTTCTTCTCAATGTCATCTGCCATCTTCTCTAATTCTCTTTTCGCTTCATCATCAATCTCCTTCTTTCTCTTCTTTGCCTCTTTGATAATCCTGTCTCTTTCCTTTTTCGCATCTTCCAGAATTTTCTTGGAAACCTTATCCACTTGCACTCCTATCTGGAGTTACGTATTCTTTAATAAATCAAATTAATCCCCTCCTGCTTCCAGGCAGGCAAGTCCCTGTTTAAAATGAGTCTTGGTGTCGTTGTGTCTTAGGGTCATAGAGTCCGTTTTATCTCTGTTAGAAATAAATTAAAAGTCTCGTTCAAGTCCCTGTTAAAATAAGCCTTTGCGCGAGATAAAAGTCCCTTTCCTGCCCACCGTCCTGTCTAAATCTTAATCCCGATGAAGATGATAAGAAAAGATATAACCAGTCCAAGAACTGCATAAGTTTCTACCATGACACCGTATATAACCGCTCTCATAGCTGCTTCTGGCTGCTTTGCAGCCATCTCAATACCAGAGGCGCAGACCTTTCCCTGATGTATACCAGAGGTAAAACATGCAATAGCACAGGGTAAGGCTGCTAAGAAAATCTGTAGGCCCTGTATCGTTGTCGGAATAACAGGTGTAGCTCCAAGAAGTCCCAATTTCAGGATAACTATAATGGCGATAATGAATCCATAAAAGCCCTGTGTTGATGGAAGGACTGCGAGAAGGAATATCTTTCCAAATTTATCGGGATCTTCACTCAACACCCCATTTGCACTTCTGCCAGCTATTGCAAGTCCTATTGCGGAACCTATTCCACCCATAAAGGATGCAATAGCAGCACCTCCTATCGCACACATCAACCCAAGCTGTTCAAGTCCCATATTTCCCCCCATAAATAAAAAAAAGCCGTATTAAAACAACCTATTATACAAAAAATCCCAAGATAAGTTCTCGCAAAGCTCGCAAAGGGAAAGAAAAAATAAAAATATATTTCAAAGTCTCTTAAAAGTCCCTGTTTAAAATGAGTCTTTGCGGCCCCTGCGCGAGATAAAAGTCCCTGTTATTCCCTTACCAGATTTCTCTCCCGCAGAGCGTGAGCGAGAGTCTCGTATACATCTCTTCTATATCCTCCCAGCTTCTCTTCCCAACCTCGAGACCAAGCGACAGCTCTCCCAGTCTATCCGGATATAGATAGCTTATGCCCAGGCATCCTCCCATCTCATGGATATCCTTGTAATACCACGAGCGGGAAAAGACCCCACTCCTTAAAGTGTAACGCCCCATTCTGTTGCTTATGCCCAGACCCAGATTTGTACCCGTAGAATAATCATCATCAATACTGTTCCACATCTCCATATCAAAATTGGTAGCTGCCGTCCACTCAGGGTTTATTTTATAGAAAAGTGAAATGGACGCCTGCGAAGGAAGTTCAGCGGAATCAAAGTAGTGAGAGTAACCCAGAGAGATATCAATCTTTTCATAATTCAATCTCAATTGTGGTTTTATTCCATAGCCATACAGTGAGTCATATATCACTTCTACCGTTTTGTCATATTCACTGGAAGTAAAGTTTGTCTCCCATATCTCCTGTGTCTCTCCAAAGGATACGATACCGCCCAAACCAAAGCTTATGTTATGGAAACTCTTGTATACAGTTGCAGACGTGATATACACTCCCCCACTTCCCTCAACTGTTCTATCGTATCTTATATCTCCGAGTTGATTATCTCTCGACTCTATATAAAAGTTGCGTGTAAGGACATTGGTAAGGGATATTGCCATACCAAATTTGTTCGGAAGGGGTAGGAAGTAGTCTATATCGTATAATGAGAATTCATGGTCGTCTCTTACGTTATCTTTATCGGTTATCCTGATAAAATCGGCAAGAAAGGTCACCTTAAAGGTATGTACGTCCGGGGTAAGGAATACCTTTGCGCCACCCATTCCTCTCTCAACGGCGTCACCAAAATCTACGTATTCACCATAACCCAGTGAGGAGAAGACAGAGGCATATGAAAGGATGGGCAAAGATACAAGGAGCAGAAAAATTATCTTGGAAGTTTTCATTTTATATCTTTGGGTCTCTTGGTATATAGAACCTCAAGTATTAAA
>CAZRTU010000112.1:0-6026 GCA_964603075.1 uncultured bacterium | reverse complement strand
CCTGTCACCCTTTCTAAGACCTGCTCGGTCAGCTATTCCATTTCTTTCAATATCCCCCAAAAGAGAAGGTACGAGTGGTACTATACTGTCGATAGAGACAAAAGATACTGTATTGGTGAGCGTGTCCCTATCCCTTGTGTATTTGAAGATATTATCGCTGTCTCTTTTTACTGCCCTTTCTATCTCCCACCAATCGTTTACCTCTTTATCATTTACAGAAATTATCTCGTCATTGGGCATAAGTCCTGTTTCTAGTGGTGCTTCTTTGACCATGGTGGTGTCAATTGTACCGGTTCCTACGAAGAGGTTTACCAAGGAGTATATTATTATTGCAAGGACGAAATTAAATAGAGGACCAAGGAAGATAACTATTGCCCTTATGATAGGAGGCTTTGACAGAAATTCCCTTTCATCTCCAGTAGATGTTCCAGGCTGTTCCCCAGCCATTTTTACATATCCTCCGAAGAGTATGAGTCGTAAGCTATATTTAGTCTCACCACCCTGCCAACCCAATATCCGCGGTCCGAATCCCAGAGCGAACTCTTCGACTCCTATCCTCGAGCGTTTTGCAGCAATAAAGTGACCGAATTCGTGCGATATTATAAGTAGCGATAGTGCAATTACTGCACCCAAGATATTTAGCAAGATAATCATGTTAATGATTTATGCCATCGATAATTCTCTGGGTTTCTTGGCGTGCCCACCTGTCAGCCTCCTTTAATTCTCCGAGGTGTGGGTTCTTTATAGTCTTATGACCATCCATCACCCTGTCCACAACCATTGCAATGTCCGGGAGAGTAATCCGTCTCTTCAGAAAATTTTCCACACAGATTTCATCAGACGCAGAGAGTACTGCAGGCATCGTTCCGCTCTCATAAATTGCCCTGTAGGCTAGCGAGAGACATGGGAATTTTGCGCTGTCAGGGGGCTCAAATTCCAGCCTTCTAATTTCTGTCAGGTTGAGAGGCTTTACCATTGAGGGATACCTATCAGGAAATGTAATGGCATACTGAATGGGAAGCCTCATATCAGGTATAGACAGCTGTGCCAGAACCGCTCCATCTTTAAACATGACCATAGAGTGGATTATTGATTGCGGGTGTATTATAACGCTCACCTTATTAGGCGGCACCCCAAAAAGTCTAACAGCCTCTATTACCTCCAGTCCTTTGTTCATAAGTGTGGCAGAGTCTACAGTCACCTTTTTGCCCATCTTCCAGATAGGATGGGAGAGGGTATCTTCAGGAGTTGTGTCCCTATTTATTTCAGTCTTCCTGAATGGACCTCCAGATGCCGTTAGAATGATTTCTTCAACATCTTTACCATCTTCATGAATACACTGATGTATAGCAGAGTGTTCTGAATCCACAGGTAGTATCTCACCTCCATATTTTTTGGCTGTAGCCATTACAACCTCACCAAAAGATACCAGGGTCTCCTTATTAGCAATGCACACCCTTTTTTTTGCCTTTAGAGCCTCAAGAGTAGGATGGATGCCCACTGCTCCTACCAGGGCATTTATAATAATATCAGACTCTCCGGATGCAATGCCGATGAGGCCATCCGTGCCAGTTAGTATCTTTGTGTTACTGATCCTCGAGGATCCCAGACAAGACTTATCACCGATACAGGCAACTTCCGGAGAGAATTTTTCAATCTGTTCTTTCAGGAGCTCCACGTTAGAGTACGTTGATAGAGCAGTCACCTTATAGTCAACACCGAGGCTGTTCAAGACCTCAAGTGCAAGGGTTCCTATAGAACCAGTTGAGCCAAGTATTGCAACCTTATGCATATTGAGGTTCGATAATTATGAAATTTCTTGCACTAAATTATAGACTATCGAGTATACCATGGGTAGATAACAGGGAGTTCGTTGAGTCGTAGAGTGTAGAGTCATAGACTCTTTGGGTCATTGATTATATTTAGTTTTCAAGGTTTATTGGCTTAAAAGGCTTAGATAATGAATAATTGAAGATAATAATAGACCAGAGGAGCGGCAAACAGTACAGAGTCAAACCTGTCAAGCACGCCACCATGACCGGGAACTGAAGAGGAAACATCCTTGAGATTTGCGTCCCTCTTCAACAGTGATTCTACAAGGTCCCCGACAATTGCACCTGCATAACCCATAACTCCGAGAATAACTGTATCGAGTATTGTGAGATATCTTGCATACAAGAACCTCATTAAAAGAAGAGCAGCAGTTGCAAAGACGGTTCCTATAATAGCTCCTTCCCATGATTTTGCAGGACTCACACGCTTGAGTAATTTATGCCTACCAAACTTGCTACCCACCAAAAAAGCAAAGGTATCTCCTGTCCATGCTATTACGAATGGCAACATAACGTAGGAAAGACCAACACCATAGTCTCCACCCTCGTGAACTGGGATCTCTCTCAGGAGTATAAGGTGAGAAAAAAGCCAGCCTGTATATATAATTCCGCAGTAGGTTGTGGATATGTGGAAAATTGCCCTATCAGGATCTGACCTGGTAAGCTCTGATACCGAGAGAATAATAAAGAGACCGCCGATGGTAGCCAAAGTAAAGAGATAACTGACGGAGTAGGCAGTCAATCCAAGTATCAGCGATGCTATAATTCCAAGACTCTTATAGGGGTGGAGACCCTTCTTTTCAAGTATGGTGTAGAATTCGAAGCCTGACAAGAATATGCCGAATTCGACTAGAATTAAGAAAGGGATATTACCCACTCTTGCGATATATACGAGGGCGGGCACAAATAAGCAAGCAGTCACGACTCTGTAGAATATATTTCTCTTCATACACCCCCGAACCTTCTCTCTCTTTTCTGATAATCTGATATTGCCTTTGAAAGTAGAGATGATGTGAAATCTGGCCACAGGGTTTTTGTAATCCAGATCTCTGTGTAAGCCATCTGATATATTAGGAAGTTTGAGAGTCTGTGCTCCCCAGAAGTGCGGATAAGGAGGTCAGGGAATGGAACATCAGGAGCATATAAAAATCTCCTGAAAGATTCTTCGTCTATATCCTGGGAGGGTATGCCAAGTTCTATAATTTTTTTTACGGCATCCACGATCTCAGACATCCCCCCATAAGATATAGCAACCAACAGGTTCAATCCAGTACAAGATTCAGTCCTCTCCTGCCCCCATCTCATAGTCTTTTTGACACGTTCTGGCACATTATCAATTCTTCCGATAAATCTCATCTTAACATTGTTCTTCACCAGATCGGGTACCTGTAATTTAATAGTTTCCTCGAAGAGATTCATCAGGAACCTCACCTCTGGTTGGGGGCGTGTCCAGTTCTCTATTGAAAAAGAGAAGATTGTCAGATACTCAATACCGAGCTCTCCGCAGGTCTGGACTATCTCTCTTGTTCTCTCGACACCCAGTCTGTGTCCTTCTATTCTCGGTAGATTGCGTTTCTTTGCCCATCTTCCATTTCCATCCATTATTATGGCAATATGATGCGGTAATGATTTCTTGTCAATCTTGTAATTTTCGACTTCCGTACTCATCAACTCTCCAATATCTCTTTATCCTTCGTCTCTAATATCCTGTCGATTCCATCTATGTAATGGTCGGTAAGCTTCTGTATCTCCTTCTCCCTCTTCTTCTCCTCATCCTCGGAGATCTCTTTGTTATTTTTCATCTGTTTTATGGTTTCGATTCCCTGTCTTCGTATATTACGGATTGCAACTTTATTTTCTTCGCCTATTCTGTGTACGAGTTTTGAGATATTCTGACGATTTTCCTCTGTAAGGGGTGGAAGGTTGAGCCTTATAACGACACCATCGGAAGCAGGGGTAAGTCCAAGACCTGATTTCAGGATTGCCTTTTCGACATCTGAGAGTAGATTCTTATCCCATGGTTTTATTAGCAACTGCCTGGATTCAGGGACGGTGATACTCGCCAACTGAGATAGGGGAACCTGGGCACCGTAGGACTCGACCCGTATATCTTCAATCAAGCCAGGATTTGCTCTACCAGTACGGATCTTTACCAGTTCATTGCTAAACACATCTAGGGTTTTTTTCATTTTACTCTCTGCCTCATCGTATACCTTATTATGCATATACCTCCCTTTTGGTAATCCACGGGCTGGTCGAGTGCGGATTTTTGGGATTAATTATTTTTCACCAATGACAGTACCAATATTTTTGCCTTCTACGACTCTCTCGAAATTACCGGGTTTTGTTATATTAAACACAATGATGGGGAGCCTCTCGCCTTTTGCGAGAGTCACTGCGGTCATGTCCATTACCCGAAGGTCATTTTCGATGAATTCATCATAGGTTATTCTATCGTATTTTTTCGCCTGGGGATATAGTTTTGGGTCCTTGTCATATACGCCATCGACCTTTGTTCCTTTAAGAATTGTGCCTGCTCTTATTTCGATCGCCCTGAGCACGGATGCTGTATCAGTAGTAAAATAAGGACTTCCTGTACCACATGCAAAAAGAAGCAGCCTGCCTTTCTCCAGATGCCGGATTGCCCTTCTTCTGATGAAGGGTTCTGCGAGACTCTTCACCTCTATACCCGATTGTAGACGGGTGGTTAAGCCAAAGTTTTCAAGCACATTCTGAAGGGCGATTGCGTTCATTAAAGTGCCGAGCATTCCCAAATAATCTCTGGTAACCCTATCAACTCCCTCAAGTGTATCAGTGGAACCGCGTATGAAATTGCCACCACCAACAACCACACCTATTTCTATCCCCTTTTTGTGAACTTTGATTACGTCCTCTGCAAGTCCTTTCAAGGGGCGTGGATCTATGCCAAACTCTCCCTCCCCTGGAAATATTTCGCCCGAAAGTTTCAGTATAATTCTCTTCATCATTTATCCGCCGACTTTGAATCTCGCAAATCTCTTGACCCGTATGTTCTCACTGAATTTTGCGATATGCTCTTTGATCATTTCTTCAACGTTAACATCGGGATTTTTTATAAAAGATTGCTCAAGTAGGCAGAACTCCTTGTAAAAATTTTCAAGTTTTCCCTCTATAATCTTGGGTATTATCTTCTCAGGCTTCCCCATCTCCTTCGCCTGAGACTCGTAAATTGACTTCTCTCTATTGATAACTTCTTCTGGGACATTCTCCCTCGAAGTCCAGCCAGGATTTGATGCGGCAATCTGCATCGCAATATCTCTTGATAGTCTTTGGAATTCAGGGGTTCTTGCAACAAAATCCGATTCACAGGAGACCTCTACAAGGACACCCAGCCTGGCTCCAGGATGGATGTATGCCTCGACCAATCCCTGGTCTGTCTTCCTTTCCATCTTTTTTTCTGATTGAGCAATACCCTTCTTTCTCAGTAGCTCAACAGCCTTTTCAATGTCATTTTTAGTCTCTATAAGTACATTTTTACAGTCCATGACCCCCGCACCAGTTCTTTCTTTCAATTCCATGATTGCTTCCCTCGAAACCTTCACTTACTCCTCCTTACCTTGAACAGCAAATTAAAAAAGATAGGGTTTAACAAAAAAGGGTTTCTGGTAATACTCCAGCTCTCAGCACATCATGGGTCGTGTTATTCTTTTTTCTCCTCTGACTCTTCAGGTTCTCCTTTAGTCTTCTCTTTCTTTTTTGGCCTTTCTGTCTCCTCCTTTTCCTTGTCTTCTCTCGCCTTTTTCCCCTCTAGCACGGCGTTGCTGAGTGTCTTTGTTATTATGGTTATTGATTTTATTGCGTCGTCGTTTGCTGGGATAGGATAGTCTACAAAAGTCGGGTCGACGTTTGTGTCTACTATTCCAACAACAGAGATGTGAAACTTGGTAGCCTCCCCGAGAGCGTTTTTCTCCTTCTTGATATCACATATATAGATCATATCCGGAAGACTGTCCATTTCTCTTATGCCGCGCAGGTTCCTCTCCAATTTTGCCAACTCCCTTTTGAGAGATAGGATCTCCTTTTTTGTCAGGTCGCCGAACTCCTGTTTTTCAAATTTATCCTGGAGGTCTTTCATCTTATTTACTGCCATCCTTATAGTAGAGAAATTGGTTAGTGTACCTCCAAGCCATCTCTCAGAGACATAGTATGTTCCAG
>CAZRTU010000111.1:0-6066 GCA_964603075.1 uncultured bacterium | reverse complement strand
TACCTGATGGGAATATGCTATCCATCCATCGTCGACTGGAGGTCTCGAAGAACCGAGCGCAGCACCAAGAAGGTTTGCCAGCTGCTGAAGCAATGAAAAATTCTTGGGATCTTTAAGCCCCCGCCCACCTGATACGATTATATCAGCATCCTCAATGTTTATCTTCTGTGTCGTGTCGATCTCATTCTTTAATATCCTGCTCTTATATTCCTTCGGCTTAAACTCCTCAATAATTACATCACCATCTCTTTCTTCTTCTGCTGCCTCCTCCATTACCTTATATCTTACGGTTGCCATCTGAGGTCTTCTCTCCTCACACAGTATGCGAGCCATTATATTTCCACCAAAAGCCGGTCTGGTTTGAACCAGAAATCCGTCTTCGTTTATATCGAGTCCTGTGCAGTCAGCAGTGAGACCGGTAGTTAGTCTGGCTGCAATCCTTGGCATAAGACTTCTGCCTTCTGATGTCCCCCCCGCCAATACGATCTCTGGTCTGTATTTTTCTATTAAATGTACCAGCGCATCTGTGAAAGACTCAACCAAAAAATCTTTGAATGCATCATCTCTCAAAAGATAAACCTTGTCTGCTCCTCTCCTTATGATTCCCTTGATAACATCGTTGTCTGATGGGAAATCATTATCTCCAATGATTGCCACAGAGAGCCCCACCTTCAACCCGTCTGCCAGTTCTCTCCCCTTAGAGAGCAGTTCATAAACGACTCTATGAACCCCTTTTCCTGATATCTCCCCAAATATCATTACACCATGATAATCCAAGGGTTTTGCCTTGGAGACTTTCCTTTGAATAACTATTGCTTCAAGCGGACATTCTGAAACACATACCCCGCACAGGGTACATTTTTCCATATCGATACAGGCTGTCCCATCCTCCAGTGTAATCGCATCATAAGGACATACAGGGATACACCTGCCACATCCATCGCAAATCTCCTTTAAAACCTCTATGGACATTCTGCCTCCGTATGTGAATTATAATTTGAAATATTGTCGATTATTCCACCCCTAGCAGTGATATCACTAGTCTAAGAGGATAGATTTTTGAGAAATTCTAATATTCTCTCTGCAGCCTCTTCTCTACTACCTTCGAATTTTTCTCCCGCCTTTTTACGCTCGGGTGTGAAGACTTTGGTAACCCAGGTTGGCGAACCCATTAAACCTACTCTATTCTCATCTGCCCCGATATCATCCAGCCCCCATCGAGGAATCTCCGCATTCTTCGCCCTAATCCTCCCACGCAACGAGGGCAGCCTGGGTACGTTAATCTCTTTGACCACCGTGAAGAGGGCTGGAAGAGAGGTTTCTATTAACTGATAACCCCACTCGGTCATTCTCTCTACAACAGCCTTGGTATCATCTATCTCATCTATCTTTCTTACATAGGTCACCTGTGGTATGCCGAGCATCTCAGCCAGTTCGGGTCCAACCTGCGCAGTGTCACCATCGATTGCCTGTTTCCCGCATATTATCAAATTGTAATCACCAATCTTCTCAACAGCCATCTTAAGGGTATAGGATGTCGCAAGTGTATCCGCACCTTTGAACCTATCATCGGTTAGAAGAATGACACTATCTGCCCCCATACCCAGTGCCTCACGTAGAATCTCCTCAGCCTGCGGCGGCCCCATAGATATTACTATTACCTCGGCCTCAATTTTCTCTTTAAGCCTTATTGCCTCCTCAACAGCATAAGTATCCAAGGGATTCATTATTGAGGGAACGCCCTCTCGGACTATGGTGTTCGTTTCTGGGTCGATCTTGACATCCTGTGTATCAGGAACCTGTTTTATACTAACGATAATTCTCATATTGTACCTTCTAAAAGAAAAAAAAGTCAAAATACAAAGCTAAGAACTCTTGCCTCCGAAATTAAGTGCTCGTTATCGATACGTTATCAATTCCAATGTACGGGAGCACAAAGTTACCCAGTTTCTTGGTCTCCTTTGAAATACCAATAATATTATTAAGTCCGTAGTAAATGTTGCCTGTAATAAGAGTTGCAATAAGAGGTTTTTCAACCTTCCCCTTTTGGATCAAAAATCCGCCTTTAACAACCCCAGAGAAATCCCCGGTGACGAGGTTGGGAAACCCAGAAAATCTGGTCACCAGAACGCCCTGTTTGATATCTCCTGCCAGATTATCCTTTGAAGCCTCTCCAGGAGTGATTAAGATATTGGTGGGACCTATATTTGGAGCGCTCCTGGGGCTACCCTGCGCATGTCCGGTAGTCTCTCTCCTCTCACGATTTGCGGCGTATGTATTATACATGAAAGACTTCAATCTACCTTTCTCTATTAGATTAATCCTCTCATGAGGCACACCCTCCCTGTCGAAAGCCTCGGTACCGATTCCACCATCCAGTGTTCCATCATCTATAAGATTTAATTGGGATGAGGCTATCTCTTTACCCAGCCTGCCAGCAAGCCTCGAAGTACCCCTCTGTACATGGTTGGCATTAAGTGCAAATATAAGGGGCTGAAGCAGTAGCGTATGAACTGCATTGGGGGAAAGAAGGACACTACCCTTAAAACTCTTACCCCTCTCTGCACCGAGAGAGGAGAGAACCTTGTCTGCAAGTGATCTTCCTATTTTTTCTACATCAATATCTTTTAGGCATCTCGTGGCATCGAATTCAAAATCAAATGAAGAAACAAGCCCTTTATCTCTTGCCATTCCCATTATATAGTAGACAAAATAGTTGGATAACTCCTCCTCTCTTATTCCCTTTGAATTCATAATCGCCCTTTTTTTGACCACCGCTCTAAATTCACCTGTGTCAACGCTTACTCTACTATCCCCTCTTGCCGAATCGAGAAGCTTTATAGTAAGGCCCAAGGCGTCGTTCATTTCGAAATCCTCTGCCCTGGGGTCGAATGTCTGGAGTCTTGCTACCTTATGCGGGATGGGTAGTGTGTTAGCGTCGTCCAGGGGAGCAGCAGATGCAAGCTTGACTGAGTTGTTTACGGCATCACTTATGTCACTGTCTAAGAGTGAGTTGCAGAAGGCATACCCAAGTCCCTTTCTCTTGAATATTCTGACGCCTACACCCTCGCTTATATCTGTTCTCGCCAGATCTATAGAATTATTCTGAATCGTTATTCTTATGGTCCTACTGCTCTCTGCATATGCCTCAACCTCGTCGGCTTCAAAAGATTTCCCTTGTTGCAGTGCAAATTCACAAATATCAAGCATTTAAACCTCACCCATCATAACGTACAGATCCTACGAATTCTAAATTTCCTTATCCAGTACTATATTCTGATTTGAAAACCTTACTTCACGACTGCCTGCCTCTTCCGCCGATAGTTATCCTACACCTTATAAAAGGCCCCCCACCATCAATCTTCGCCGGTTGAACTTTTCCACAGTGACCCGCTCCGAGTCCCCACGAAAAATCCATACTAACTGCGTCCACGCTCTTCAGTACCTCAAATGCCTGCCCAGATATAGATACTCCTCTCATGAGCTCACCAACCTTGCCATTTCTTATCCTGTATGCCTCTCTAACTCCAAACATAAATTCGGCATTCGCATCCGCCTGGCCACCACCTTCGAGTCCCTTGAGAAGAAATCCCTCTTTCACGCCATCTATAAGCTCGTCAAGAGTTCTGTCACCGGGTTTTATAAAGGTATTTCTCATCCTTATTATTGGCTCAGAGTCGTATTCCCACGCCCTGGCATTACCGGTTGGTTCTACTCGGAAGATTGCGCTGGATTCGAGGTTATGGAGATAGGATTTTAAGACACCATTATCAATTATCACCACATCTCTCGTGGGTGTCCCTTCATCATCAACAGGCAAAATCCCTGCAGCATTGGGTTCATAAGGCGAATCTCCTGAATCTGTAAGAGTTATAAGGGGTGAGGCAACCTGGGATCCCAGTTTTCCCTTAGCGATTGAACCGGCCATCACAAAATCAGCTTCACATGTATGACCAATTGCCTCATGTGCCAAAGTGCCAACCAGCTCCGGGTCAAGAACCACCGTTGCGTAACCACCCTCTGGATACTTCGCAGATAAGAGGTCTACAGCAATCTTGGCAGCCTTTTCACAGAGCATATCGGGATTCTTTCTCCTGAAGAGTGCAGACCACCCGCCTGTAACTCCCACAGCCTGGGTAGCTGAGCTAAGTACTCCTTTCTTCTGCGCAACACACGTGAGCCTAAATTCGGGCTTTGTATACTGAATGTGCGCTCTCGTACCTGACGAAGTAAGTATATACTTCTCATCTTTAATCTCCGTATAACCTGCTGAAGCACTCGTTATGAACCTCGATGAATTACGCGCCTTTTTCTCCGTATCCAGAACAAGCTGTAGCTTCTCTTCAAATGGGTGATTGGACAGGGGATCATCTGATTGGATAACAAACTCCCCTACTGCGGGCTTATGCTCTGCCAGACCCCTCACTCTTCGCCTTCGTTTAGGAGCAGAAAGCCTCGAGGCTGAAACAGCCTCACTTAGGGCGTATTTGAGTGAATCCTTATCCATTTTGGAGGTGGAAGAAAATCCCCAGGAACCATTTATGAGAACCCTTATGCCAACACCTGCATAGAGACTCATGGCCGAATCTTGGAGATTTCCTTTCCTAACTATTATCCTCGTCGCCCGACGTCTGTGATAACGGACCTCGGTATATCCTGGAGATTCTGATAGGATAGATTCCAGTTTAACGAACATTTTGTCTATGACCCCTGAAAAATTTGCAGGACTTTATGAAAGAATATTTGTACCTCTTAACCACTTCTCCAGTTCATCTAATGAAAGCGCATTTATAACGTCATCCTTTTCAGCCCAACCTCTCCTTGCCGTCCCTACCCCGAATCTCACCTGGGTTAATCTATCCTTGCTGTGCGCATCTGAGCAGATTGAAAATTTTACGCCATATTTCTTTGCCTCCCTTACATTGACATCGGAAAGATCCAGTCTGTCAGGATACCCGTTTACCTCAAGAATTATCTTGTTCTTGGATGCCTCTTGGAATATTTTTTTAAGGGCAATCTTGTACTCCGATCTTCCTGAGATAAGTCTACCGGTTGGGTGCGCGAAGATGTCAATGTAGGGGAAGGCTGACAATACGTCATCTGTAAAGTCGTATGTCTCCTTCCTTTGGTGAATCGCAAGGGTGACAATATCAAGCTCGTGTATCAATTCATCTGGATATTCCCTAATGCCGGGTTCGAGCTCGAGTTCGATACCCCTGAATATCCTTATACCCACATCCCTTTCGATCTTCTTGCACAACTCGTTCCTCTCCTTCAGCCTCGGAAGTGAAAGTCCCCTCGCATACCTTGCCTTCTCAGAATGGTCGGTTATACATATATACTCGTAGCCGAGTCTCTTTGCCTCTTTTGCTATACCCAAGACAGAACTCGTGCCATCAGAGTAGTTGGAATGTATATGAAGGTCTCCCTTAATATCAGAATATGCTATGACCGGCACGAGTTCGCCGCGCATCGCACCCTCTATCTCTCCACTGTCCTCCCTCATCTCCGGGGGAATCCATGGGAGATCGAGCACATTATACACCTCCTCCTCAGTCTCTCCTGCGATCTTTTCTTCGCCTCTGTAAACTCCATATTCGGATAATTTAAGACCCTTCTTGATAGCCAGTGCTCGGAGTCGGACATTGTGCGCCTTTGATCCCGTAAAATATTGAATGCATGAACCATAAGATTCCTCGGGAACGACGCGGAGATCAACTTGTACAGTTCTATTACCAATTGGAATCAGAACAGAGCTTTTCGTCTCTCCCGCCCCAATAACCTCGCTGACCAGAGGCATACGAGAAAACACATCCACTATCGCTTTGCCCTTTGAAGAGCCCGCTGTAATATCAATATCACCAACCGTCTCCTTCATCCTACGGAGAGAGCCACAAGGGGTGAACCTGGTCTCGGGAAACTTGTCTCCCATGTACTTTATTATCTCTTCAACCACCAGAAAGGCATCACCTATTGATATCCTCTCATGCCCTCTCTCGTGTGTCTGTAAAGCCCTTTTAATCTTCTCAATCTTCTTCTCTCCCATTCACTCAAGGACAATGAGGC
>CAZRTU010000110.1:0-6111 GCA_964603075.1 uncultured bacterium | reverse complement strand
GCCTCTACAATCGATACCTAAGAATTAAGGATCTCCTGTAGTCATATGATACTATCGTAGTAGTATCATCTTCCTCATACTCTTAAATCCGCCGATATCTATCCTGTAGAAATATATCCCTGAAGCGAGTCTGTTACCTTTATCATCTTTCCCATCCCACCTTATATTGTAATGACCAGCATTCTGTATATTATTTACCAATGTTCTTACCACCCTTCCTGCAAGGTCATAGACCTTCAAGCTGACCATCTCTTTTGACATCGTTGAATAGGAGATTGCTGTTTCAGAGTTGAAGGGGTTTGGAGTGTTTTGATAGAGAGTGCTCATTGAGGGATTTTCTGGTCCCTCCTCTATCCCAACAATTGTTGTGAATGTATAAACATTGCCATCACAGGGTACTCTTGGTCCTGCTGAGTTGATCCTCCAGACATCTCCTGGTCCAGGTGGCGTAGTCATTGCCCCGTCCTCGTTAAACCAGAAGTATCCACCACACAGATGAATTTTTTCATCAGTATCCGGATCAAGGATTTCACTCCCTGAGCCAATATACCAGCTATCTCCTGTTCCTGAACCAAACGGAATAAAAACATCATTTGTGATGTCGTAAACCTCGAGGCTAACCAAGGTGGTATCATCAGGATATTGTATCCAACGTAACTCGAAATCAGAGCCCCTGAAGGGCCATGCACGGGGAGTGGGAGGTTGTGGGCTGTCAATCTCAAGGGTTCCGTCAAAGCCGCTTACATTTGTAACTATATAGAAGTCAACAAATCTGAAAAAATCTCGGTTAATCTGTGAATCTAACTCTAGTACGAATCCATCTATGATTGTAGTGTAATCAACATATAGCTCGCCATCTAATTTCGTGGAGAGCGGTTGTGCTGAAAGAAGCAACGAGTCAATTGTAACATCATAGAAGTCATAAGCATACAAGGGATCCATAAACCCTGATCGTTGAATCAGATTGAATCTTATCTCATATGTATGTCCTGTATAGTCTTCAGGTATATATTCAAGTGCCTGGATTGTAAGTGAATTACAACCGCCGTTTGAGTGAATAACAGTAGCAGCTGGAGAATGGTCATTCAGTATATTTATATAACCATCTGAGGAATCGGCAGATGAGGTATCAGCATCTCTTGCAGTCACTTTTAGTTTGTAATTTCCATTGTGAACGAGAAAGGTACTCCAGAGATAACTGCCCGTGTTTTCCTCACCCTCTGATATAGTTATCCACTCCTCGCTATCCTGTCGTCTTAAAGATATATCGATAACTATAGGGTCCTGGTCAGCATCCGCCGCATCCCATTCAACAGCGACTACTCCCTCAACTGTTCCCCTGTGTGGAGAGAGAAGGATTACATCGGGGACGCCATTTCCTGGATTGTTTACAGTGAAAATTCCGTCTGATATATCTGCTCCAAGGGTGATTGCATCAGAGACGAAGACCTTTATCAGGTATCTTGTTCCATCAGGGACATAAAGAGTATTCCATTCATACTCATGTGTATCCTCTAAACCGGAAGCAAGGGTGTCCCATGTATTCCCATTATCTCTTGAATATAAGATATCCACTGTGAGTGGGTTACCTGTTACACTTGAGTCAGCCCAGGTGATAGAGACTGTACCGTCAACCTCTTCTCCACCATTTGGGTAAAGAACTGTGACTTTATGTGTCTCAAAACTGAGGTCATAGAGATTCTGTGCTACATCACTGTTAGTCTGGAGATCAGGCATATCCTCGCCAGCTACAACTGCTATCACCACCTTCGCTGTATCACCACTTGCCAGGCTAAAAGGGCCTGTACACTGAACGAATCTTATATCCTGAGGTGTCGAGATACTATCCCAGGGATGATATTCTGCTGTTGCAAAATTATATCCTGCAAGGAGAAGGTATGCCTCTCTATCGTCTCCAGGGTCGGTTTGAATAGTTGTAATCTTGAGTGCAGTAAGTCCCAACTGTTCCCCAGCAGTATCCAGAGGACTCTCCAAAAAATCAAATCCCATATATCCTGGTGGATACTGCCATCCGGGTTCATTAAAATCGTAGTCATATGCATAACCCAGGTCCCGATCAGCATCGAAATCAACAAGGTCATCAGACGCATCACCCACATCTGCATCGCAGCATATCCCCGCATGAACATAAAAAAGTGTATCAGGAGAGTTATTGACTATAATATAGGTAATAAATAGAAAATCCTCATAAATCTCATAATACCACGAGTAACCTATCTGGGTTACCTCTATATCAAGAGGAAAACCACCCCCCGTATGTCGTGAAGAATCTGCATCTGTAAACTGACAGTAACTATCCTGATTAGAGACAATAATTGGATTCCCCTCATCGTCTCTAAGTGGCCAGTCTGCGGTATCTGCCGGGTCATCGGACCAGTAAATTCTATAGCTCTCGTCATTGTAATCGGGGAAGTCCGGAGGCGTGTATTCTGTCTGACCGTTACTTGGATTGTAACCATAACTTGTCTCCATACTCATACCCAGGACAGTTACCCCGAGGTTATGGGAGGAACTCACAGATTTTGCAAATCCTCTCACACACTCAAGAAATGATGTGCCGTTTTTGGCACGATAGTAGATAAGTTCGTCCTCAATCTTTATTGCCCCGGTTTCTGCAAAGTTTGCTGTGGAGTTAACAGATATTGTCGTGGTTGTATCATCAAGGGCTATTGCAAGAGTAGTGGTATCTTCAGGTATCTCCTTCATGGCTCCAACCCATACCCCTGCACCGTAGATATACTGCTGACCAGATCCCGTTGGCCAGATTCCTGCATTTGTATATCCGAATCTACCATCATTTCTTATAAGGAGTTCGACCAGCCCTTTATTATGCCATCCGCTGTCCCAGATTGCAAAGGCTGGACTGACAAGCGCTATAACAGAGATTACTATAAAAATCCTTTTCATAGCCCCTCCTTTTTAATAGATAACTTAACTTTTAACCGCAGAGGTCGCAGAGAATGAAGAGCTTCTTGATATATCTTCTTTTATCTCAATGTAACTCTGTGTTCTCTGCGGTTCATTTTTATTCAAGTTTTTATTTCATTAATACCATTCTCTTTGTTGCCTCATACCCCTCTGCCACAAGCCTTGTAAAGTAGATTCCGGATGGCACCGCTCTACCTCTCATATCTTTTCCATCCCAGGTAACTGTATAATAACCAGGTTTCTGAGATTCGTTGACGAGGATTTTTATCAATCTGCCTGATATATCATAGACACCTATATGGGTATTTAACGTAGAGGGAATCTCATATCTTATTGTTGTGGATTTCATAAATGGATTTGGTGCTGTACTCTTCAAGTTAAAACTTCGAGCGAGCTCTTCCTCAGCTATACCGTATTCCGGATTCTCATATAGTCTGAGTGATATATTTATACTTTTAGAGGTTGTAATCATATCCTCGTTTGAGACTGCAAGGTACCACCTGCCAAGTTGAGGAGTGATGAATGAGATATCTTCATCAGTGATATTATCTCCGATTGCAGGTGATTCAAATTCATCATCTGCAAGGTAGCTTAAGTAGTTTGTCTCATCACAAATGAAGAAGTCGATATTTCCAGGTGTTTTTGTATCTGAGTATGTATGATAGAAAGGTAAAGGGTCCAGGGTCTTTCTACGGGCGCTTGCATAACCGTGTTCGAATAGAGAAGGAGCATTTATAGCGATGTCGAGTTTACGTGCATATTCATTGCCCGAAGGAGAGATGAGTCTCACATCTGGAGGTTGAATAGAACCCGGAAGATAAAAGGTCTTGTAATAGTAGGCACCATCCTGTGAACCGGAGATAATTTGCACAATCTCATCTGCTCCCTCTGGATAATCACCTATCGATGAGGATATATGTATATAGAAGTCCCTCCTGTTTCCAAGACTGAAATCACACCTTCCATTAGCATCTGTAAATCCCCAGGTGGTCAGTCCCCCACCCCAGGGTGAGCTCTCTGCATATATCAAAAGTCTGGCACCATCAACAGGGTATCCATATAGGTCGTAAACATGCACTATAAGCGAACAAGATTTTGAGTATTTCTCGCTAACAGTCCAGCCAAATCCATCTGACCTCCAATTCCATACAGAGGAGACCTCCTTGCCACCAGGACTCCCCGTTATGTCCCTGTCATAACTGGTTCTGAAATCGTTGATATGGGTTACACCATGTCCCAGGTCAATCTGGTACTCGTGCCATCCTTTGTAATAGAACTCGCACCATACGTGGTCTTCTGCTATATCCATAGTGGCAACAGTAGGTATAAGGGCAGCCCTTGCTGCAGCCTGAAGTACATCCTGAGTCTCACCACAGTTCCCATTGTGTTCATGAGCTATGACATTCGGTTGTATTGGTCGGTTGCCCATTGCTGCCTGTGGAACAGTCTCAGAACCCCAATTTCCTATTATATCAAGTGCACAACATGTGGAGTCAAAGGGTCTTCCAGCTGGATAAACCTGAGCCGTATCGGTAACATCCCATAAGATTTTCACTCCTGAGAGTTTCTCGGATAGAACAGGATAGCCAGAATCAGCAGCAAAGAAGAGATAGTCCCTCCAGAACCGGTTATAGACATAGTAATCCATCCTCGGTGATTCATCAGATATCTCGGGATGAACTATATACATATAGTAATACTTAGGGGATAATTCATAATCAATAGTATCACCATCCTCAAGTGCTCTATATCTCACTGTCGAGTAGTAATTATCATCGGCAGGTGCTCCATAATCAATAATATCGACATAACGCAGGAGGGAATCGTTTTTGTAAAGATACTGGGCATTTACCGTCACAAGTTCAGGAGCAAAAGAGGTGTCAGATAGAATCTCTGGACCAACATGTGCTACCTGATATGCAATCTCATCCACCCAGGCTGCTGGAGCATTCAAGATGAGATTTGCATAGATACCTTGTGTGTCAGCAGGAAGTTTTGCGAAATTGTCAATAAGGTCGTCTCTTAACCACAAAGGTGCATAATCTATTGCATCCAATATTGAATCTGGTAGGGGTTCATGTACTTCAACTATTTCAATGGTATCGGTTCCTGTATCTATAGCGAAGATGGCTCTTCCATCTGATGGAATTACGCAATGTAAGAAGAGGGAATCCGAATATATCCAATCTATACTGTCTTTTAGCTCATAACCGAGCATTAGCCCGGGTATAGGGACCACCTCCCTTCTTTCAAAGGAGGGGGTAACGGATTCGTCCCTTACACATCTCATCTCTTTACCCTCGAGTGTTGTAATATTCCTTCCTTCAGCGGAACCGCCTATAATGAAGAAACTTATAAGAACTACAAATAATTTCATAGTGTCTCCTCGTTAAAGAGTGTACAAAATCTGCACGCCTTTATGCATTTCAATATTTATTGTAACAGAAAACAGACAGTTTGTCAAGGTTTTTATCATTCAGAAAGACATTCTGTGGAGTAAGTGTGATATAAAGATAGAGTTAGATTTTTAGAATTTTACAGGATTATTCGTTAAGTTTTCAATACTGATATCGAAGCGAGTGTAAAGGGTTATACTTACAAATATGCTTTCTCAAGTACCATATTAATCTGTTTTAGAAATGGACTATCGGAGTTTTTAGGGGTAATCTATTAAAAGATATTTTTTATCCTCTGTATGTCCACTTTAGTAATTCCCCTCGTGATAGACATTACAGCAAAATAGACAGAGATAGCGAGCAGGATAGTTCCCAATAAGGAAAGGAGGTTAGAAACCCTTATGAATCCGATTACCAGACCCATAATCCCCGAGGCAAAGAGAGGCTTTAATAGATTGGGCAGCTGTGAATTGATCTTTACGACCTTTCGAGAGTATATTGAAATATAAATAAATGATACTAATGCCCCCAGGGATACCGAAAGAGCCGCTCCCAATATCCCCCAGCTTTTTAAAAAGAAGATCAAAGACCCGAGGAAAGAGATAAACCCCAAAAGACTAGTCCAAAAGATAATAAGTTTTTTTTCGTGAATAAATAGTATCTGTCCATAGAGATGAGTCCATACAAGGAGAACGGTACCGGGCAGGAGTAGTCTTATTACCTCCACACTCTGTATATATTTCTCTCCAATTATAAAGGATATTGT
>CAZRTU010000109.1:0-6123 GCA_964603075.1 uncultured bacterium | reverse complement strand
AGGTCTTGGACCTACAAGTGTCATCTCCCCCTTAAGAACATTCCAGAATTGAGGCAATTCGTCAATGGTGGTCTTTCTTAATATTCTGCCTATCCTCGTTACATTTGCCAAGTTTATTATCTTTCCTTTATTCTCTTTGTTGTCTATATAGCTCTTGATCTTCTTTTCACGCTCTCTATCCTCGCCCTTACTTTGATACATAGTGCGAAATTTATAAAGTATAAACTGTCTGCCGTTCAATCCACACCTCTGCTGCCTGAATAAGACAGGACCGGGCGAGTCAATTTTCACTGCAACGGCTATAATCAAAAAAACAGGGCTCAGTACTATGAGGGCAAGTAAAGAACATGCAATATCCACAATTCTCTTAGTCATTTGGCTGCCGACTGACCATAACCTTCTATGAAATGTATAAACAGGCACATAATCTATAAGATATAGATGCCGGTTTAGGTTTAATTCATCCAGCAGTTTTGAAGCTATATGTAGGGTAACGCCAATTTTAGCAAGTGGTTTTATCTCTTTATAAAGATTCTCGAAACTTCCCTCATCACTCCAAAGAAATATATTATCAGGTTTTCCACCTGCATTCTCATTCTTGATCGTTCCACCATCCTGCAGAACAGGCTCAAGCCCAAGTACAGGGTTTGCCCTGAAAAACTCCTTTATTTTCTCATATCTCTCTTGAGTACCTATAAATAAACATACAGATTTATTCTGCTCCTTAGAATAATACCTGTCAAGCCACCATTTTGCTGAAATTACACGCAAGGTTATCAGCATTAAGAGAGAGATCAGCATATACAGTGCAATGAACATGCGACTCTCGATTAGAAAGGCAAATCGGGTAATAAATCCAACCAGCACATAGAGCAGAAGGATCGAAAACCATGCACGGATCAGCCGGTAGAATACAGTCTCTTTCCTTATATAGAGTCTTCTATTATATAGGTCAACAAAAAAGAAAGATATAAAAGTAATTACATAAACAAAGACTAATGTAAACCATAACTTATGATAGGTTACTTGACCATAACCAAACCTCAAGCCATAAGAGAGAATATATGATACAATAACCGCCAATGTATCTGTAATCAAAAATATCATAACAAATTATCAGCTAATATAAGTAATTACCTATGAGTCCTCTATACTCAAGAGCATACTCCAATCCTACATTGCACCACAGATAACACCTTTGTATATGTAGTTTGGCTGACTTTGCTCTATTCCTCATCTCATCGTAATTTACCAAACCCCATTTAATTCGCTCAGAAAGGTCTCTTACGTTACCAGAATTAAAGTATAAAAGATGATCTGAATCAAAAACAGACCTGTTTGCTGCTATATCACTTGCTATTATTGGAATCCCCAGTGAGGCGACCTCCAACAATATCATTGACATTGCTTCGTAAGTTGAAGGAAATACAAATATCTTTGCCTCTTTGATTACTCCGAGTAGTTCCTCTTTAGGTTCAATAAGACCCAGAAAAAAAGTATTCTTTGTCGCCATTCTCTTAAGTTTTCTGGCATATGAGATGGACTGGTTTAGGTCTCCTGCAATCAAGACATTTCCATCATATTTGTTCCGTCTTAAGGCATCCAAGAGTATGTGGCATCCTTTGGTAGGTATTATTCTCCCTGCCGCAAATAAGATATAATCCCCTTCTATCTTCTTCTCTCTCAAAAACCTATGTATGATTTCCGTCGATATCTTCTCTTCCTTATTTACCCCATTCGGTATATATCGGACTTTTCTTTTATACATCATTTCATAATATCTCTTTAATGGCATCGATACAGATGTTATGACATCTGAGTAACGAAAGAATATCCTTTCCATATATCTAAAGAGCATCTTTACAATGCCTGACCATTTATCCCTTTTATAAGGACTGCCGTGTGAAGTAGACAGGATTCTGTTCTTATATTTACTGGATAAGATTGGTAACACATAGGCGCAATCTATGTTATGCACATGAAGCAGATCATATTTTCTAAAGAGATAAGCATGCAAGGCAGACAAAAGGAAGTATATTGCCATATCATAATTTCTCAGGCTTATAGACGGTATAACAATTCGTTTTACTCCCCTGACTTTTCTGGTGTAATCTGCATAGCCCTTCTTACAGTACACTGTGATATCAAAATCTTCGTGTAAATACTTTGCAATCGACTCAAAGACACGCTCTGCTCCGCTCTTCGCGGGAATCCCTTTCAATCCTATTACTCCTACACTAAATTTCCGCATTTATTTTTCCTCTGAAGAATAGGTTTGTCTTGTTACCCAAGACCCACTTGATAGGCTTCCATATTTCTCTTCGCATCGCTGGTACGGAAGAACCGGTCATCCAGCAGTTGCGCTCGCAACTCTTCACAAGCCTTCGGATATAACCAGCTCTTTCACTACGCCAGATCTCATCAAAGTCTTGAGTGTTGAGGTCACCCATAACCCAGGGCTCTGGGGAGCCGTTGCATGCCAGTATCCTACCCCAAGGGTCTACGAAGAAAAACTCAGAGGCAGCTCCACAGGATATTGACATCTCCCTACCCTCTATGTATCTTAACAATCCAGCGTTAATATACGCTCGAAACCAATCCTTTACCCTCATTCTAAGATTCCCTCTCTTCGAGGTCAACAGATCTCTTATAAAATCCTTTAACTTTTTTGTAACCAGATCAATGTTTTCAATTCTGTTGTCGTCCTTAAAAAAGTAAAAAGAATTATGCGGTATCGATTGTGAAAACTCTACACCGAGTGCAGAACATAACCTGTAGAGATATTTTAGATCATCTATATTCTTATCCGATATAACCGTGGCAAATCCTATATCCTTTAATCCCAACGAGCGCAACTCGAGGATACCCCTCAATGCATGGTCAAAACCATTCTTAATCCCTCTAATATCATCATTTATTTTCGGCATACCCTCAATGCTTATCCTGATCCTTAAATCTGAGAACCTCTTGCCTATATCGATTAATCTTTCTGTAAAATATCCATTTGTACTCAACTCCAGTGTCCTTGCTTTTGGTCGAAGTATCTCTAAGATCTTGATTAGATCGTTTCTTACTGTGGGCTCTCCTCCCGTGACATTTAACCTAACCATTCCCGGGGGTATCTTCTCTAAAATTAGAGGATTGAACTCTTCATCAGGACTGGTTGGGTTCTTCCAACTATAACACATTTTGCATCTTGCATTACATCTATAAGTAACTATAACTGCGCATTCCATAAGGTTTCCCCCACAATTCAAATATTGCGACTCTCCATCGCCTTTCTGTACACATTGGCAATCCGAATTTTATGTATCATTGGGTTATATTCTTTTTCAACAACATCTCTTGCAATCCTACCCATCTCTATAGCCTCAGAGGGATTATCCAACATCCATTGAATTTTACAAGCCAGGTCACCCTCATTGCCAGGTTCAAACAAAAAACCGGTCTCATTATCTCTGACCAGTTCCTGTAATCCGCCTATTCTGGATGCAATCACTGGTTTACCATGCGCATACGCCTCGAATACAGCATAAGGAGAATTCTCATACCACAATGATGGTATAACCACAAACCTCGAGCCTCCTATTATTCTATAAAGCTCACCTCTGTCTAAATGCCCAAGAAACTCGATCCTCCCAGGAACTTTTTCCTGTGCCTCTTCTTCTAAACTTCTCTTCAATGGACCATCCCCTGCCACCAATAAATTCGCAGAATTACATGATGACAATGCACCCATAAGGGTCGTGACGCCCTTCTCATAACATAATCTGCCTGAATATAAGATATAAGCTCCCTTCTGGGAGGAGACCCTTATGTTAGTTGTCTCTATAAAATTTGGAATATGAATAATCTTTTCAGGGGGAAAGGAATACTCGATGAATTTATCCCTCAGGAATTTACTCGGTGCTATAAAATAATCTACAAGTTTAATAAGGCCAAGCAGCCTGTGAATATATTCCTCTAACATCACAATCAGGCTTGCAGAGAAAGAATTTTTTCTACACCTTTTCAGGACAACATTATAGAAGCTTTTTCCTCTGCAGGATTCACAGATTTTATAATCGACAAAGAAAAGGCTATTGGGACAGAGGAGGAAGTAATCATGAAGGGTCCACACCAGGGGTATATCTCTCGACTTTAATGTATGGAATATTGATGGTGTTATGTGTCTGTGAATATTCTGAATATGGGCAATATCAACCGGATAATTATCGAGTAAAATGCCCAAATTACGTCTCGCTGTATTTGAATAGATTGTTCTCTTAAGGACCTTAATCCAGGAGAAGAAACTACCATTCGAAAGCTCGCTCGGAAGATCGATCTCTGGCACAAAGAAATCGGAAAATTCTGAGGTGTAATTCATAGGATGTTTCATAGCAAAATGCACAACCTTATTCTTCCTATCCATCCCCAAGAGTTTTGCGAGATTGAACGTGTAGGTACTATCGCCACCGCGGTTATAGTGAAAGGTATTTACCAGCAATACTCTCATTTTTGGTTCTTATACAATTCGGAGGATCCAAATGATGTTCAAAAGATGTTCGGTTTAAGAATACTCTATATACTTATGAATTAATACATTCACCTTTAATCGCAATCGTTGCCTACTCTTAAAAAATTCATACACTGCGATTTAATGACCTCGAATCACCAATCACAATGTTCGAGGCAGCATAGGAAAGGCCGAAGATTATAAAAAATGTCTCTACCTTGAATGCGTTCATGGTCATATTCATCAAAATCGAGGCAATGCAGGCAAAAAACAGGCCTATTAATATATCCCTGTAGTAACCAGGCCTCTCTATAAGAATTGCTCTGTGGAGTCTTTTCAAAACCACGATTATAAACCAGAACAGACCTATTATACCAACTATCCCAACCTCTGCAGCAGTCTGTAGAAATAGGTTGTGTACATCCATCGATATTAACGGAATACCCAGGGCATCGAATATGTATCCATGATTGAGCAAGTATAATGGGAATATGCCTGCACCAATGCCCCATAATAAATTTTTTGAAAATATTCTGAAGGCAGACAGGTAAAGCGCAAAATGACCCCTTATTGAAATCTCCTGAATAGGGTTGGTCAGCAATTCAAACAATCGCATCCTGGTTGGTGTGTGAAGGGATATAATACCGATTGTAAAGAACAAAACAAGAAGACTCAATCCTATGCCTCTTTTGGCTATGAATATTAATGCAAGTAGGGAGAACAAAAACACTATCCAGCCTGCCCTGGAAAACGTCGCAATAAATACCGGAAGAGAGAATAATACCAATAAGAACAATAATGCTTTCTTTTCTAAGCTTATATGATTACCTATTAAGATAGCCAGGATTAGCACCATAATCTGGACTAGATAGCACGCTGTACCGACAGGTCCGAGAAAAAAAGAGGAGACGCGATGCATACCAAGGTTATCAAAAGTATACTGGGTTATGAGATTGGTTTGTCTAAATTCGACCCTCAGTCCGTTCTCGATACCCATAACAACCTGGGGTAATGGAGAGCTATTAAATATAAGACTAAAGAGACCAAATAGAACAAATATCGAAGTGGCAATTAGTATCACATTCACAGACCTCACCACCATCTCTTTCGTCCTTATCATCTTATTTACTATCATAAAGACCCCAACCAGATATATCACCTGAACTATCTCTCTAAAGGTAACTAACCTGTGGTAGGAATTTATTAAAGATGCTACATTTGCAAGAATGAAAAGGAATATTGGTATCATAACGTCGCGACTCGGAAGGAACTTTTCACGTCTAATAAGTAGATTTACGGCTATGGATACAAAAATAAGAAGACACAGAAATTGGAAGGGTCGAAAATCTATCATTCCAAAATGAAACACACCTATATTGAAGAAGGCTACAGATGTAATAGCTATGTAAAATAAAGCCTTTTGTCTTATCAGTGATAAGAGGATAAATATAGAGACAAGGATTAATCCGATAGCAGTAATTGTGTGAAAAGATAGTAGATATCCAATTGCAAGCGTAGAGATCAAAGCAACTAAAGTCCGTTTAATATAAGGGGTCTTTGAATAATACCTTGCAAATCTATTTGAAATTATAGATCCAGATATATTACTCATATAAGATTGGTGAAGA
>CAZRTU010000108.1:0-6133 GCA_964603075.1 uncultured bacterium | reverse complement strand
AAAAATTGACCAGACCTACTGCAGCCCCGAGAAACGGGATGTTTACTGTAGCAATCTTGATAATGGGGATAAGCGGGATATGCGCTGAAACCCTGCTTTTGAGAGAACTGCTTCTCGTCTTTTATGGTAATGAACTATCGATCGGCATCGTGCTGGCTAACTGGCTCCTCTTGGAATCGCTTGGCTCGATCTTCTTGGGCAGGAGGATAGAATACGAAAAAAGGAGAATCAGGAAGTTTATCCATCTGCAGAGTTTCTTCGGCATATTCTTGCCCCTGTCAATTTTGCTCACCCGTCTCCTGAAGGGCTACATATTCCCCACACCAGGTGAAAGTCTTGGTCTCCTGTGGATCTTATGTTATTCACTCATCATACTTGCCCCATTAAGCATTTCCCACGGGGCACTTTTTACATACTCCTGCAGGATATTCACAGACCTTTGTGCTCGTCCCCAAGACAAAGTAGATACTCTGGCACAGAAGATAGGAAGTGTATACGTATATGAGACAATAGGTACAATACTCGGAGGCATAGCCATTACCTATCTCCTAATTCCCTTTCTCGGCTCCCTTGAGATTGCATTCGGGCTTTCTGTAATAAATTTTGTGGTATGTATCCTTCTCAAAAGAAGGTCGATAATCCCTTATCTCCTTGCAGCAGCATTCCTCGTTTTTCTTCTATCGCCTGAGTTACTGAAGAGGATAGACGGGATCTCGATCCAGAGGCAATGGTATGGACAGAGAATCCTACACTCCGAAAACTCAATATACGCGAACATAGTCGTAAGTAAGAGGGAAAATCAATACACCTTCTTCTCAGACGGCGTGCCGATCATAACTACTCCTGCTCCAGACATCGCCTCTATGGAGGAATTTATACACCTGCCACTTTTACTCCACCCCCAACCCAGTGACATTCTCATTATTGGAGGCGGTGCAGGAGGACCCCTATTTGAGATACAGAAACACCCCTCTGTCGCCTGGGTGGATTACTGTGAACTTGACCCTCTGATAATAAAACTCCTTAAAAAATTCCCAACCACCCTGACAGAGACCGAACTTGGTGATAAGAGGGTCCATATAAACTTTATAGACGGCAGACTCTTCTTGGAGAGGACCAGCCGCAAATACGATGTGATATTTGTGGGTATCCAGTCACCATCAGACCTGCAGGTAAATCGTCTCTTCACAAGAGAATTCTTTGCTCTATCTAAATCCAAACTAAAAGAAAAAGGGCTGCTCGTTCTTACTCTACCCGGTTCTCTATCTTACATACCCGAGCAGCTCAGAAAATTAAATGTCTCTATACTCAAATCGATGGATTCAGTCTTTCCATTTCTAAGACTGATACCCGGAGAGACCAATCTGATCATTGCCTCACCATCTGATTACCCCTCTGTAGAAGAGATAATACAGGAGAACCTGACCAAAAGAGATATTGAGCCAAAGTTCCTCACGTCATCATACATAGAATATAAGCTCGATAAAGACCGTTTGGAATGGTTTAAAGAATCTATAAAGAAGGTATGTGCCAAATCTAACATGGACTTCCTCCCTTCTGCTGTATTCTATAACCTTGCCTACTGGAATGCAATATTTTCTCCTTATATGGGTGGATTCTTCGATGTGTTTGAGAACCTAAATCTTGCTAAAGTAATAACGGTAATCGGCATCATCTTTATTATAATACTGCTAACGGCATACGCATGCTTAAGAATAAGGAGTACTGATAACTCTTCCTCCTACATCCTTGCGTTCGCAATACTTACCTCTGGCTTTGCTGGCATGATATTCGACCTCATTATAATATTCGCATTTCAGTCACTATACGGATATGTCTATCAGATGGTAGGGCTGCTTACCTCCCTGTTTATCGCCGGTACGGGAACTGGAGGATATCTTATCAACCGTATATTGAAGAGAGCCACCATAGGGACCTTCCTTATCCTTGATTTAAGCCTCATTATACTCACACTGCTCTTTGCGCTGCTTTTGACTCTATTTAACAAAATACCCGTTGTTATATTATTTTTGCTCTCATTTACCTGCGGTTTCATCGTGGGGGGGCAGTTTCCCTTGGCAAATAAACTCTCCCTCGTTAAGTGGAGAAACATCAGCGGTACTTCAGGCTTACTCTATGGCTCTGATCTCTTGGGTGGATGGATGGCTGGTATGATTGGTGGAACCGCCCTCATCCCTATCTTGGGAATTAGCACGACCTGTCTCGTGGTAGCATGTGTCAAAATATCGAGCATCCTCCTTCTTCTGATATTAAAGAGGAGTATAACCAGTGAGATGTAGTATCTTTTTTTCACTTGACATTTAATCCTTTATAGTTTATAATACAAAACCGACTTATGTACGAACTTGACTTTATATTCGACACTCTACTCAGTGGTACTCTAAAGAACTATGAGAGAAGAGACGAGCAGATACAGATGGCATATGAGGTTCAAGATGCACTCGATAAGAATGATATATCTATAGTAGAGGCGGGAAGCGGAATAGGTAAATCACTGGCATACCTTATCCCATCTATTCTCTGGCTAGGCAAAGACAAGAGGATAATTATATCCACCTATACTAAGACACTGCAGAATCAACTCCTAACAAGTGACATCCCAATAGCAAAATCTGTCCTCGGATCAATGGTCGTTGCCAATCCCGCCTTCGGGAGTGAGAATTATCTATGCAGAAGGAGATTTAAGAGGGTCCTCTCAGAAGGATCGTTTCTGCCTTTCCAACAAAATGAGATAGGGGATCTTGTTCTCTGGCAGAAGAGTACCCGTAGCGGTCTGAGGAAAGAGGCGGAGAAAAATGCAAGGGTTACACTCTGGAGGGATATCTGCCGTATGCCAAACACCTGTATAGGAAAATACTGTTCTGAGAGACAAAATTGTTATTACGAATATGCCAGACGCAAGCTCCATTCCTCTCAGATCATAATTACAAACCATCATCTTTTCTTCGCCAATCTCTCCTGTGGTGGAAGGGTGCTTCCAAAATATGATGCCGTAATCTTCGATGAGGCACACAATCTCGAAGATATAGCCACCTCTTACTTAGGCTACACCATAACAAACTACAGCTTCAGCTGGCTCCTGGGTGAGATCAAAAGAAGAAAGATAAGAGAGATGGACACCCTTGTGGAGGACACAGGAATGGTGGTCGATGAATTTTTCAAGGATATCTCCCATAGATTTTCCGATGCGGTTACCAGGATAAAACAGCCTCTGGATATAAAGACAGATGAGCTCTACCAAAACCTCAAGATGTTGGGCAAAAAGATGGGCAGTCTGCCCGCAGATAACGACGAGGAAAGGGCTGAACTGGATAACTTCCAAGACAGGATCAGGGAGCTAGTGAATACGGTGGATATCTTCACAAACCTCTCCGACCCAGGTCAGGTCTACTGGGTCGAGAAGGATAAAAACAGAGTCGCCCTTAACAATGCCCCCATAGACGTATCCCAGTGTCTCTCATCTACTGTCTTCAACGGAGATTTGCCTGTAATTCTCTGCTCTGCAACCATGACCACTGGTCCTGACGATTTCAGCTTCTTCAGGGAAAAGCTCGGTATCTTCCGTGGCAAAAATGTATCCATACATTCTCCCTTTGACTACCTGAGAAATTCGATACTCTATATTCCCGATGCGGGGGTCGATCCCAACTTAGAAAGATACTCGGAATTCTTAGCAGGGGAGGCTGGAAAATTAGTGAGCATAACAGAAGGAAGGGCCTTTCTCCTATTTACCTCATACAAACTCATGAACGAGGTATACAATCTTCTCGTCTCTCTTCTGCCAGAATACAATTTATTAAGACAGGGAGATATCTCAAGAGAAACACTCCTTGAAAGATTCGTAACCCAAAAGAGGTCGGTCCTTTTTGGTGCCTACACCTTCTGGCAGGGTGTAGACATCCCCGGCGATTCTCTTGTTTCGGTCATAATAACCAAGCTCCCGTTCGATGTGCCGACAGAACCTATAGAGGAAGCCAGGATAGAGATGCTCACCAACGAGGGTTTCAACCCTTTCCTCTCTTACCAGCTTCCAAAGGCTATTCTAATCCTGAGGCAGGGTTTTGGAAGGCTGATCCGTAATAAAACCGATTATGGACTTATAAGTATTCTCGATACGAGAATCAGGAAAAGATCTTACGGTAAAGCCTTCCTTTCGGCACTACCCAAAACAAACCTGGTGTCTACAATCGAGGAGGTCAAAGACTTCTTCACCCTGAGACAAGTAAATCTGAAGACTCCTGAATTCGAAAAAATCAAATATACAATCCCTGATTAGTATATTATAAAAATTATGTGATTATAAAAGATCATGGCACTAAATTATTGCTTATTAAGCATAGCCTTGATAGATAAGAGGAGTTATCATGTTACGTTATTAATTAAGTCTTGGGTCGTCGGTCTTTAGTCTGTCTATATGTGTAATCATAAGCATCTAAAGTTTTGAATCACCATAATATTATGATCGCAATAATTGTACACGGTGGAGCAGGTAAGATAAGGAATCTCGAGGCACACAGAAAGGGTACAAGACATGCGGCTGAGAAGGGCTATCAGATTCTTAAACAAGGCGGAAGTGCCCTTGAGGCATCAACTGAGGCAGTCAGGGTAATGGAAGATGACCATGCCTTCAACGCTGGAACCGGTTCCTACCCAAATCTGATGGGTGAGATAGAGATGGACGCTTCGGTAATGTTAGACAGCGGTGAGTTCGGGGCTGTCGGTTCAATCAAGAACGTAAGGCATCCAATCGACGTTGCACTTAAGGTTATGGAGAATACCGACCATCTATTGCTTGTTGGTAACGGAGCAGAAAGATTTGCAAGGCTCTATGATTTCGAATATCACAATCCGTTGATCCCCAAAATGGAGAAGAGACTAAAGGCCCTGAAGAAAAAAAAAGAATCCCCATATCTCCGTAACCTAGATAAACTCTTGTCTATGTTTGAAAAGGGTACGGTTGGTGCTTGTGCCCTCGACAGCAGAGGGAGGATTGCCGTTGCTACTTCAACGGGCGGCATCCTCGGGAAACTTCCTGGTAGAATTGGCGACTCAGCCATAATAGGTGCGGGAACTTATGCCACTAAATATGGTGGTGTATCTACAACAGGTCACGGAGAGGGCATTATGAAGATTTTTGCAGCCAAAAGCATAGTAGAGCTTATGGCAAGGTATAAACCGGATGAAGCAATTAGAATTTTTGTTGAAGAGGGCAAAAAGCTAAATGTAAGATTCGGGGCAATAGGTATTGACAAATACGGCAATGTTGGCTTTGGATACAATACCGAATCCATGTCTTATGCCTTTATCGTATAATCACTTATCCGATTGAGCCCATTAAATCATATTTGAATAAATCAGCTAAACACCGTTATTTGCTTTTTGCTATTTGATTTTTGATATGTTTTCATATAGTATTTGTTATTTCTTATATATTGTTTGATTTTTGATATTTGCTATTTGATATTTAATATGTTTTCATATGGGGGTTTTTGATGAGGGAATTTGATGTGGAGAGGACAAAGGGTTTCATTACCCAATCCCTTAAAGAGGAGATACACAGGAGGGGCTTTGAAAAGGGTGTTGTAGGGGTCTCTGGTGGACTCGACTCAGCCGTTGTGATCACACTGCTCACTTTATCTGTTGGCAGCAAAAATGCAGTAGGTGTGATAATGCCGGGCGATTCAACAGAGAAAAAGGAGATAAAAGACGCGGTGGGACTATTGGAGAGTCTCGGGGTAAAAATATACAGGATAGACACAGCGCCTATGATAACCGAATATTTCAGAAATTTCCCCGATGCCGAAATCTTACGAAGGGGTAACAAGATGGCAAGAGAACGTATGAGCATACTCTATGATATATCATATCTCGAAGAAGGATTGGTTATTGGAACCGGCAACAAGACTGAATATAATCTGGGGTACTTTACAATATATGGTGACGGTTCTTATGCAATAAACCCTATCGGCGATCTATATAAGTGCGAGGTTAGAAAGCTTGCCAGAAATATCCGTGTACCGGACGAGATCATCTGTAAAACCCCAACTGCGGGTCTCTGGCCGGGACAAACCGATGAAGGAGAACTGGGTTACAGTTATGAAGAATTAGATGA
>CAZRTU010000107.1:0-6209 GCA_964603075.1 uncultured bacterium | reverse complement strand
ATGATGTTGCCTGTGACAGCAAAAACAATATATACGTGACAGATGAATGGAATGGCAGGATACAGGTGATCGATACAACCGGCAGGCTTGTCAGGATAATAGATGGATTGCATCGCCCCAGAGGAATAGCGGTTATTGATAGAGGAGATTCCTGGAATTATGGGAATAATGAGTTTATAGTCGTAATTTGTGAGGACGCTATCTTCAAATATTCCTCGCAAGGAAAGCGTCTATGTGTGATGAAGGGGGTTAGTTTTGGGTATAGGAAATGCAGATTTGGGTTTTGTGCAATAGACTACTACGATCATATATGGGTAACGGATAGAGAGAACTGTTGCATTCATAAGTTTGATAGAGATCTTAAGTACATTACTACGTTTGGAAAAAAGGGGGGTGGCGAGAAGGAATTCATGGATCCTAGGGGTATAACTATATGGAGGCGTTACGGACAGGTCTTCATTGTAGATGCAACCGCTATAGATTACTTCTGGATAGGAATCGATGGATACATAAAAGGGTGTTTCCCACCTCTATTTACAAAAGAAAGACCGGGCACAGACATAGTGTTTTTTATTACCGAGCCCGGTTTAATAGACTCGAAAATTTACTCTAAAGATAATAGGTTGATCAGGGAACTAATGAATAATTTTAAGGAATCACCATTTGAAAACTATCTAATCTGGGATGGTAGAGATAACAAAGGTGATATCGTCGGTCCGGGTGAATATAGAATTGAGCTCATCTTAACCGCAACCTATTCGTCGAAGGAAAAATTTAAAAAGGTTCTGGATATAAAGGTGGTAGTGGAATGAAAACTATGTCCTCTCTTCGAATAGGTATCTGAGAATCTCTCCTGCGAGTGGTGCGGCTACCCCGCCGCCCATTCCAGCATTCTCCAAGAATACAATAAGTGCTATAGTGGGTTCCTCAAAGGGGGCGAAACACACGAACCATGCGTGGTCTTCGCCTTTGGGATTCTCAGCGCTTCCAGTCTTTCCGGCAACTTGAATACTCGAGATTCTCGCGGCTCTACCAGTACCCTTGGAGTCCTGGACAACACCGAGCATTGCATTGCGTATAAAGCCAATTGTATTTTCATCTATCGGAATCTCTCTTGGCTGATCTATATCTTTGTACAGAACCTTGCCTTCATATGAGACGATGCTGTCCACAAGTGTGGGGGTATATAGATATCTACCGTTTGCAATTCCAGCTATAAAGTTTGCCATCCTTAGAGGGGTAAATAGTATCTCTCCCTGACCTATTGAGAGATTGGCTACATTGCCTTTTGACCAACCCCGCCTTCCATAATGGGTGTTGTACCAAGTTTCATCTGGAATTAGTCCCTTACTCTCACCCGGAAGGTCTATACCCGTATTTTCTCCCAGTTCGAAGATTCTGGAGTATTTTGAAATCCTCTCAAGTCCCAACTGCATTCCTAACTGGTAGAAGTAGACATCACAGGATTGGACGATTGCCGACCTTAGATTAAGCACCCCGTGCTCATTCCAACATTTAAAGTATCTGTTTCCTATGTACATACCACCATTACAGGATGTGGGCATGTGGCTGCCCTCTGTTACCAAGTCTTCCTCAAGGCATCCAGTAGTTATCAGAAGCTTATATACAGATGCGGGTGGATACCTTCCGTTTTTTACACGGTCGAAGAGAGGGTATGTAGTATCCTTGGATAATGAATTCCACAGTTCTTTCTTAATACAGGGTGAGAAATCATTCGGGTCAAAGCCTGGTTTGGAGTAATATGCGATAACATTGCCATTTTGAGGATTTATCGCCACAATTGCGCCTGATTGATAGTGTGACATAGCACGTGCACACACCTTCTGAAGGTCAATATCAAGGGATAGGTAGATGTTATTTCCTGGCATTGGTTGTTTGCCTGGTGAGAAGATGCCTATCTCTCTCCCTTTTTCATCAACCTCTACATACCTAATTCCATCTTCCCCTTTTAGATATCTGTCATACTGCCTCTCTAATCCAGTCTTACCTATTATGTCACCTAAACTGTATCCAGTATAGGTATCTAATTCACCTTTTGAGATCTCTCCCATATAGCCAATAACGTGACATATTGTATCCGCAAAGAATGTTCTTCTTAAGGGCTCGGCTGCAATGTTCATATCTGAGATGTCAAATCCCCTCTCCTCGATAATACATACTGTACGGAATGGAATATCTCTGACAATTCTGAAGTTTTCGGATTTTATAAACTGTAGTTTGAGGCTGTCTTCAAGGTAGGGAGATACACTACCCTTAGGAAGATATATAGTATAGCCAGGTTTTGTGTCTGCGAGTATCCTTTTTCGAGAGTCATATATTGACCCTCTGGGTGCCTTCACTATGACCTGTCTTACACAGTTTTCAATAGATAGCCTTTTATATTTTTCACCATAGATTATCTGAAGCCAGAAGACCCTAAGAAAAAGGACTGCAAAGACTACGAATACGATAACAATTACAATCCTATTTTTTATATTCTTATCCACAGGCATAAGATAAAATTCAGATAAGGTCACATCAGATATTCAAATTTCTTTAGCAACATATTTTAGCACGTCAAAGGATAAATGTCAAGAAAAAACTAAAGACAGAGGCTGCCTTTTTACGGATATATGATTAGAAAAACATTGACAAATTTTGAAAATTATGGTATAATAACAAACAATTTATATTCAACTTCAGGTTTTGAGGTACCATATGGATAGAATATATGAAAATGCCAAGGTGGTTATGGATAAGGACGAGATCAGGCGAGTCCTCGGAAGACTCACAGATGAGGTATATGATAGAAATAAGGGTGTGGAGAAACTCCTTATAATTGGTATAAAGAGAAGGGGTGAGCTTCTCGCCAAGCGTGTTGCAGAATCATTGCGTGATAAACTTTCCGTCGAGTTTGGGAGTCTCGATATAACACTTTATAGAGACGATCTTACTTCAATAAATAAGAAACCAGTAGTCAGAAAGACAGAAATATCTTTTAAAATTGACGATGAGGAACTTATTTTGATAGATGATGTCCTCTTTACGGGGCGGACAGTTCGTTCTGCGCTCACCGAACTGGTTGATTTTGGTCGCCCTAAGAGAGTGCAACTTGCTGTTCTTATTGACAGAGGAGATAGAGAGTTACCTATATGCCCCGATTTTATAGGAAGAAAAATACGGGTAGATAAATCTGAGATGGTCGAAGTAAGGCTTCACGAGATAGATGAAGAAGAATGTGTCCTGATAGTCCCAAAATAGAAAACCTGAAGAGGAAAGATCTCCTCGGAATATCCGAGCTTGGAAGGGAAGAGATAGAGCTTATCCTAGATACAGCTATCTCTCTCAAGGAGATATTGGAGAGACCAATAAAGGTTGTTCCATATCTCAGGGGCAAGACTGTGGCATTTCTATTCTTTGAGGCATCCACCCGCACCCTGAACTCTTTCAGTCTCGCTGCAAGAAGGCTGTCCTGCGACTCAGTATCCGTTTCAGCTACGTCCTCGAGTGTTTTAAAAGGGGAAACCCTGCTCGATACTGCCAAAAACCTTGAGGCTATGAAATTGAACTTTGTGGTGGTAAGGCATTCTTCCCCAGGAGCTCCACATTGTCTTGCAAAAAACCTAAAGGCATCAGTAATAAATGCCGGTGATGGTTGCCACGAACATCCGACTCAAGCACTACTCGATCTGCTTACGATCAAGGATCACTTTGGGATATTTGAAGGATTGAAGAGCGTTATTATTGGTGACATTGAGCATTCCAGGGTAGCAAGGTCTAACATATTCGGGATGACCAAGCTCGGAATGGAGGTATCTATCTGTGGTCCTCCGACCCTTATTCCACGGGATGTTGAGAAGTTAGGAGTGAGAATCCACTATAATCTGAGAGAGGCAATTGAGGACAAGGATATAATATACGTCTTGAGGATTCAAAAGGAACGTCAGGAAAGGGGACTATTCCCTTCCATCAGGGAGTACATAAATTTATATTCGATAACCGAAGAGATACTTCTAAATTATGCAAAGAAAGATGCCATAATAATGCATCCAGGTCCAGTGAACCGTGGTCTGGAGCTATCGGCGAAAGTCGCTGACAGTAGCAGGTCTTTTATATTGCCCCAGGTAACCAATGGAGTCGCTGTAAGGATGGCTTGTTTCTATCTCCTTCCCGGTGGAGGGATGACCGAACAAGAGTAATTTTCCATCTGTTTTCCCATGTTTTAGATTATGTCTAAAATAATAATAAGACACGGAAGGGTCCTGGATCCATTTACAGCAAAAGATGGTACCTATGATGTGATAATTGAGAGAGAAAGAATCAAGGAACTAATAGAGAGGCGTACTGCGAAGGGAGATAGGGAGGAGGTTAGAGAGAAAAAAGTGGAGGTAATAGATGCAAAGGGATTACTGGTTATCCCAGGGCTTGTGGATATGCATTCTCACTTAAGAGAGCCAGGGAGAGAAGATGAGGAGACGATTCTATCGGGTACAACTGCAGCCCTAGCGGGAGGATACCAGGCGATTGTCTGTATGGCAAATACAGAACCAGTGATTGATAACATTGGTATCGTAAGATATATTAAGGAAGCAAAGAAGGCGTGTGATGTCTATCCGGTTGGTGCTGTGACAAAGGGACTTTTAGGTGAGGAGATTTCGGAGATTGGAGACCTTGTTGGAGCTGGTTGTGTAGCTATATCAGATGACGGGATGCCTATAATGAATTCTTCTGTAATGAGGCGGGCTCTGGAATACTGCAAGCAATTCAATATTCCACTAATATCGCATGCAGAGGATTTATATTTATCTACTGGTGTTATGAATGAAGGTATGGTTTCAACCGAACTCGGTCTTCCTGGTATACCGTCCTGTGCTGAAGAGACAATGATTGCGAGAGATATCTCATTAACTAAATTTACAGGGTCAAGACTTCATGTGGCACACGTATCTACCAAGGGTTCGGTTGAGCTCTTAAGAAGAGCGAAGGAAGAGGGTATAGATGTGACCTGTGAGGCAACCCCGCATCATTTCTCACTCACAGATGATTGTGTCAGAACGTTTGATACCAACTGCAAGATGAAACCACCCCTGCGTACAGAAGAAGATAGAGAAGCAATAATTGAAGGGATCAGGGAGGGAATTATAGATGTGAAAGCGACAGACCATGCTCCGCATGCAGATTTCGAGAAGGAACTTGAATTTGATCAAGCCCCCTTTGGTGTCATAGGACTTGAGACAGCACTGTCCTGTGGATTAACCTACCTTGTAAAACCAGGATTTATTAGCATAGAACAACTTATAAGGGAAATGACAGTAAACTCTACGAAGATTGTGTCACTTCCAATAAAAGGTTTGAATCCTGGTGAATTTGCGAATCTCGCAATTGTAGACCCCGATAAGGAATGGATTCCTCAGAGATTCCTCTCTAAGTCATCTAATTCGCCTTTTATTGGCAAGAATCTATACGGCAAGGTCTTATATACAGTTTTTAAAGGAAAGATATTTAAATGGAAGGATTGAAAGATTTTCAAGAAGTCTTGTAGTCTTATCTGTCTATTGTCTGCTTGATGGTAGATTAGTAATTTTGCATTTTGATATTTAATTTTTGATTTTGACCTGCTACCATTTCACCACTATCGCCCCCCAGGTAAACCCACCACCAAATGCGTTTAATAAAACTATGTCGCCCCTTTTCAGCCTTCCTTGTTCTATAGCGTAATCCAACGATATTGGAACAGTAGCAGCCGAAACATTGGCAAATTTATCTATGGTTATTACGGTTTTTTCCCTTGGTAAGCCAACCCTTTTAATTGTAGATTCAATAATTCTTATATTCGCCTGATGTGGTATGTATAAGTCTACATCGTCCTTTGTCATTCCAGCATCTTGGAGTGCCTTTTCAGCAGAGTTAGCCATCCACCTAACAGCGTGTTTGAAGACTTCTCTTCCATCCATAAAAACTGAATGGAGTTTCTTGTCTACCGTCTCATGACTTGCAGGAAGTCTTGAACCCCCCGCAGGTTGAATAAGAAGTTCTCCAAGATTTCCATCTGCCGCCCAGTTGAAAGATATTATATCAGAAGCGTCGTCTGATATTGTGAGTATAGCTGCTCCGGCACCATCACCAAACAACACGCATGTCTCTCTGTCTTCCCAATTGGTTACTCTGGAAAGTGTCTCTGCACCGGCAACGAGGATATTAGTAGCTGT
>CAZRTU010000106.1:0-6240 GCA_964603075.1 uncultured bacterium | reverse complement strand
TGTCATTCTGGGAGTTACGATGACCAAGGAGGAGATAATACAAAGTCTTTCTGCCCTGGATGAGGAGTTGGAGAATTTTAGGGATAGAATTGAGGGTGACCTCTCTCTCATAATGGTGGGTGGAGCATCTGTAATCGTAAGGTATAACCTCGAGAGGGGTACGCGAGATATAGATGTATTATCAACGGGACTCAAAGGAAGAGGAATAGGCAGACTTCTAGAAAAGTACGGATTTCATGTGGTTAGTGATGTGTTAGTAAATCTACATCCTGACTTTGAAAAGAGACTTCAGGAAGAGAGTATGAGGAATTTCACGGTTTGTTATCTCGACCCTTGTGACCTTGGTATTTCCAAGATTGCCAGGGGTTTTGAGAAGGATATGGATGATATATTCGATTCGGATCTGGTAGGAATTATTGAAATTGATAGATTGAAAAGATTATATTTCGAGGCAATGGATTACTGGATTGGAAATAGACAGGTATTCGATGATAACTGGCATAGGTTTGAGAGAAGGTATTATGAATATAAAAGAACTTAAAGAGGAGTTAGAGGCTGCTCTTTCTCGTTATAGTAATGAGAGAAGAGAGAGATTTTTGCCTTTTTATCTGGCGGTTGCAGGAAAGGGAGACGACCCTTTATACGAGTGGAGTTTGTATGTGGTTAAGTATTTTGTAGAGAACGTATGGTTGAACACGAAGGGTGATGAGGCAATCTGGGGGGTGTTGAAAGGGTTGAGTGAGGTAAGTAATGCAAAAAAACCGGTGGGTAGATACCCCTTCAGGATACCTCTTTCTGATTTTCTGAAGGTGGTGTATGATTTAAGTTAGCACTGAAAGAATTCGATATAGAAAGAAATGTTCGAATATGTTAAGCCTGATCTCCGTCTCTCTCTTGGTGGGGCAGGTTTAATTTTAACATTTCTCTCCTCAGCTGACAAATCTGTTTGATATGGTTGCGAGAATAAATTCTGAAGCAGTTTTGGGTATAGACGCATATCTCGTCATGGTGGAGGTAGACCTCTCAAGGGGGGTCCCAACCTTCTCAACGGTGGGTCTGCCTGATGCGGCTGTGAAGGAGTCCAAAGACCGGGTAGAGACCGCCATAAAGAACTCGGAGTTTAAACTTCCTCTGAAGAGAATTACGGTGAATCTGGCCCCAGCTGATATAAAGAAAGAAGGTTCTGGCTTTGACCTGCCCATTGCAGTTGGTATCCTTACTGCAAACAATGCTGTGAAGAGAGATAAGCTTGAAGATACAGTTATAGCGGGCGAACTCTCACTCGATGGAACACTCAGAGGTATAAGGGGAGCACTCCCGATGGCTCTCTCCTGCAAAGAGAATAGAATTTCTAAAATGATAGTACCCGAAGAGAATGCAAAGGAGGCAGCCATTGCTCAGGACATAGAGGTCTATCCTGTGAGAAGCCTTAAAGAAACCGTTCAGTTCCTAAACGATGAGATAGAGATCAAACCCTGCCAGGTAGATCTCAGTGAATTATGGGAGGAGGCTTCTCTTTATGCAGAAGACTTCTCCGATGTAAAAGGACAGGAAAGCGGCAAAAGAGCCCTTGAAGTGGCAGCAGCAGGCGGGCACAACCTCCTGATGATAGGCCCCCCTGGTTCTGGTAAGACTATGCTCGCGAGAAGACTTCCCTCTCTACTACCAGAGCTTACGCTTCCCGAAGCCCTTGAGACAACAAAGATACATTCTGTAGTTGGCGCCCTCAGTGGAAAGGCTCTCGTAGCCACAAGACCTTTTAGAAGTCCACATCACACGGTGTCGGATGCGGGTCTTATAGGTGGAGGTCAGCATCCAAGACCGGGCGAAGTGTCTTTGGCTCACAGCGGTGTCCTGTTCCTCGACGAATTGCCCGAGTTCAACAAGAATGTGCTTGAGGTGCTAAGACAGCCAATGGAGGATGAGAGGGTCACCATCTCAAGGGCGGCCATATCTTTGACATTTCCATCGAGATTTATGCTGGTTGGAGCCATGAATCCCTGCCCCTGTGGGTATTTTGGTGATATCCATCATAACTGTACCTGCTCGCCGGCTACGATTCAAAAGTACATATCAAAGATATCGGGACCTCTTCTTGACAGAATAGACATTCACATAGAAGTGCCAGCACTTACATACGATGAACTGAAAGAACGCTCTGCAGGTGAGAAGAGCAATATAATAAGGGATAGAGTAAACAGGGCCAGGTCAAGACAGCTTGAAAGATACAAAGACAGGAAAGGAATATATTGCAATGCGCAGCTCTCATCAAAGGATATAAGGAAGTACTGCGAGATTGACTCGTCTTGTGACGAACTCCTAAAAACTGCAATATCGAAATTTGGTCTATCCGCCAGGGCTTACGATAGAATCCTGAAGGTCTCAAGGACAATAGCAGACATAGAGGATTCACCAGAGATACAACCACAGCACATCTCTGAGGCAATCCAGTACAGGACACTCGATAGAAAGTACTGGATGATATAGTAACTCTAAAGGAATAGAAGTATCTAATCGGATTGGCTATGGGTAAAAAAGTTGCTGTCCTGATCGAGGACAGATATCAGGTTCTGGAGTTGTGGTATCCGTACCTCAGACTAAGAGAAGAGGGCGTAGAGACTATCTTTGTGGGTACCGGAAGGAAAAAAGAATATAAAAGCAAGGAAGGATACCCGGCTAAAGAAGAACTTTCCATCAATAAAGCTAAACTAAGCGATTTTTCAGGTGTCATTATACCCGGTGGTTACGCTCCCGATCTTTTGAGGAGATCAGGTGAGATAAATAGATTTGTAGGAGACCTCTCTAAAGAGGGTAAGCTCGTAGCGGCAATATGCCATGGATGTTGGGTATTGGTTTCAGCTGGGATCCTCAAAGGAAAGAAGGCTACTTGTTTTTATGCGATAAAAGATGATATCGTCAATGCAGGCGCAGATTACATTGACGGCGAAGTTGTTGTAGATGGCAATCTAATCACGTCAAGAGACCCTTACGACCTTCCCGCTTTCTGCAGAGAGATAATTTCGTTTCTAAAAGTCCAAATGAACAAGTAAATTGGAGATTCGATGTTAGTAGACAAAGACTCGGCATTAATTGTAATAGACGTGCAAAATGATTTTTGCCCTGGAGGAAGGCTTGCAATAAAAGATGGAGATAAGGTCATTCCTATTATAAATGATATTTCCTGCAAGTTTCATAAAATCATTGCAACCCAGGATTGGCATCCCCAAAGTCATATCTCTTTTGCAAAGAATCATCCTGGTAAAAATCCAAATGATGTGGTTGAAATAAATGGCATAAAACAGGTCCTCTGGCCAGAGCATTGTGTTATGGGCACGAGGGGAGCAGATTTTCACTCAGACCTGTCTACCATAAAATTTAATCTCATATTGAGAAAAGGTACGAACCCCAAAATCGATTCATATTCCGCATTCACGGAAAACGACAAAAAAACAATCACAGGACTCGAGGGATATCTCAGAGGATTAGGCATTTCAAGGCCCTTTTTCTGTGGATTGGCTACTGACTATTGTGTCTTCTGTTCGGCAATGGATGCAACGAGGCTGGGCTTTGAGTCATCTGTAATAATTGATGCCTGTAGAGGGGTCGATGTTCCTGAAAATAATGTAAAAAAATCTATAGACACCATGCAGGAAAATGGTATCAATATTATAATATCCAAAGAATTATTGTCATGAAAAACCTTGCGCTACTTACTGATCTATACGAGCTAACAATGATGCAGGGTTATTTCTTAAACAACCCTGGGCAAAAGGCAGTCTTTGATATGTTCTTCAGACGTCAACCCTTTGATGGCGGTTTCACACTGTTTGCAGGACTTAAACCCCTTATCGATGCCATATTGGGAATAAAATTCACAGAAAAAGAGATCGAGTATCTTGATTCGTTAAATCTATTTAAGAGAGAATTCTTGGAATATCTTATGGGATTGGATTTCAGCGGAGATATCTATGCTATGAAAGAAGGCACTGTAGTATTTCCGAACGAACCCCTTCTGCGACTACATGGAAATCTGATCGAGGCACAACTATTGGAGAGCATGGTATTAAATTTTATAAACTTCCAGTCCTTAATAGCGACTAAAACTGCCAGGATTGTTATTTCCTCTAATGGCGGTCCTGTTCTCGAGTTCGGATTAAGACGTGCCCACGGCACCGACGGCTCAATATCAGCAACTCGGGCAGCTTTCATAGGGGGTGCCTCCTCTACCTCAAATGTTCTGGCGGGAAAACAGTACAATATACCAGTTCGTGGGACGATGGCTCACAGCTGGGTTATGAGTTTTGAGTCGGAACTGGAGTCATTTGAAAAATACGCAGAGATCTATCCTGAGAATTGCGTTCTTCTGGTTGACACATTTGACACCCTAAAATCTGGTCTCCCTAACGCCATAAAGGTCTTAAAGAAATTAAAGAAAAGGGGAATAGGAAATTTTGGCATTAGGCTCGACAGCGGTGACCTTGAGTTCTTGAGTAAAGAGGCAAGAAGGATGTTTGATTGCAATGGATTGGAAGAGACAAAGATTTACGCCTCAAATGAACTTGATGAATGGATTATAAATCAGATTATTAAAAATGGTGCTCCAATAGACGCCTGGGGGGTAGGGTCAAAACTTGTTACCGCTGACAAAGACCCGTCTCTAACGGGAGTCTATAAGATTACTGCCAAGACCGATGGGAATGAATTAAAACCCTGTATAAAGGTATCAAATAACCCAGAGAAGGTTTCTAATCCCGGCCTAAAAAATATATACAGATTCTATAATGGAGAGAATAAGATGAAGGCTGACCTGATCTATCTTGAGGAAGAGGAGGAGGAATTATCGGAAAAGATCAAGAAGAGAGAGCCATTAAGATTTAATCATCCCAGCATCAACTATGCATACTTCATACTAAAGGATTATTCGTATGCGAAAAAATTGCTTCAACCCGTGGTGCTGAAAGGTAAAAAGGTCTATAATCCACTCGATCTTAAAGAAATGCAGAATTTTGCCCGAGAGGAGATCCTGTCCCTTGATCCAACCTTCAAAAGGCTAATAAATCCCCACGTATACAAGGTGAGTCTGACTGATACTCTAAAAGATTTAAAGAGAGAGTTGGTTAAAAGGCACTCTGTAGATTGATGGGATTCATCCATCTAATTCTTTATCTCTCTTCACCACTTCCTGCAGCAACTATCGTCAATCTCAAATATAAGATCAAATCCCTCTTCCGGGCTGGGCCTTTGCAACATGCTCATTTGTTTCTCTATAATACTCGACCAGTCCGCCTTTTCACAATACCTCTCTCTTACCGCCAGCAGTGGATCGTTTGTGCGCCTTTCGATACAGCTCCGAGCAGATAGATTGAAGAATACCCCAATGGTCTGTATATCATCGAATTCCTTTACCAGATCAAGGAAGAGCCTTCTCACCTCTTTGGAAATGTTCGTATCGTCGACCATTAGGTTATGACCGTGTTCTAAAGACTTCCTGGCTGTCGCTATCTCTAATTCCCTGTAAAAGTTCTTTAGCTCAAGATCGTAGTTATAACCGCTCTCCATAGAGATGATATTATCAAGGCATACTCGGGTAATCTTAGGATTTGATATCTTTTTAAGCAGTTCCATGGCAAGGGTTGTCTTGCCGCAGCCGGCAGTTCCGATTAAGATAATTAGACTCTGCTGGTTCTTTAAATAATTCCTGATATCATTAACCAGTTCTTCGTAGTATTCCATATATGTGTTAACCGTTGTGTACTAATACCAGGAAAGACAAGAGTATCTCCCACAATCTTCCTTTTAATTATATCGTATAAACGGATTTTTGTCAAGTTTTTTGCGGAATAATTCCAAATTGATACAAATCACTTATTTAACTGTAAGACTTATTGTATCCATTTACAAAGGATAATATGGTTGCCTCTTTGCTATTGTATTCAAAACGGTTCTTGTTCCCTACTTTACGGTCGATTCTTCTTTAATTTCAATCTTACTCAGATAGTCTCTTAAGATTTCATCCACAACCTTGGTCATTGGTTTCCTGTATGCCTTGCCTAATTTGTAGAGTTTTGGAATCAACCCTTCATTGATTTTAGGGCTGTACATTTTATTGAAATTTCTTCTTTAGTTCTTCTAACATATCTGAAATCTTACTCTTTATCGTGTTAACTATATCTTTGATTTTTCTCAAGGTCTTGGTTACATCTACAACAAGAGTATAAATGTCTGCCCGAGTTTCTGTAT
>CAZRTU010000105.1:0-6288 GCA_964603075.1 uncultured bacterium | reverse complement strand
CCCATAAGAGGTTCCAAGAAGGGTGAAACAATCATTATCTCAGTATCAAACCGCGACCTGATGAGATATACAGTACAGGACATCTCAGATTTCAACGGATTTATAAATTACCTGGAGCGTAGACCTACAAGAACCTCTCTTGTTATTGATGTCCTGAGCAATAATAGGAGTTTTATTCCAAATTCTTATGTAGAGTTCATGGGGACAGAGGAAAGACCCGCCTATGAAAAAATAATAGAAACGGATTGGGTGATCGTAGGAGGTGCAACCTGCGAGGTCGAGGTTAATTAGATAGTTAATCGATCAAAATAACCCTTTTGGTTAGATTTCCCTGATCAGATTCAAGGGATACAAAGTAGATTCCTTTAGGTAAATCAACAAGATCCAGTGTCATTCTCCCCTTCTCTTTTTTGACTTCGATATCTTCAACAAACATCCCGCTTAAGTCATAGACTCTTATACCTGCGATAAAAGCCTCTTTGGAACGTATATTTAATACACCCCTTGATGGGTTTGGATAAATGGATATGGGTTTTTGATAGAGAGATTCTTCTATCCCCTCCCGTGGAGATATGCTTACGAGGGTTACCCCGCGTGGTATATTCACTCTTACGTAATATATGGAGAACTGTGGTGTTTCCACAGTCTGAATCACCTCGCCCCCGGTTACTCTATAACCTCCGCTGTAGAGTGGGATGAAGAATCTGATCAGTCCATTCTCAAATGTCTCATAATATTCATTTATTATTGTGGCTGTGATTTCGCTCTGTGTTCCATCATTTTGGCAGTCAAAAAAAAGTGTAATATCTCTTCTCTGATGCCCCAACAATGGCCAGTCCGAAACGCCCGTAGAATCAATCCTTATAAGCCTAAAGACGCCATTAGAGCCGTATGTCTCACCTGTTAGAACCGAAAGAAGACTCCCATAATTCAACACACTATTACTGTGGAGATGACCCCACAGTAGTAGATCTACAGCACAATCTGACGCAATATTAAGAATCTGACCCCACGTAAAGTCATAGTGATAGAAGATACATTTGAAAGGTCCTACCGTGGAGTTAAGGTCTCCTTGGAGCCAGTCTACCTGTTCTCCAATCAGACTGCACCAACCGTATGTTTGCCAGTCAAATCCACTATAATTCTGGTAGCATTCAACGCCAGAGAAGTGACATCTCCCATAGTCAAAGCTGTAGTTCTGTGTATGGATACCTTCGTTATCCTCGTGACCACTGTATAGTCTGTCCCAACCGAAGTATTTCCAGAAAAACCACCTCATATCACCCACGTCATGATTCCCAACTGTCAGGAAAACTGGCGCCTCTGATCTAAACAATGTATGCTGTGCAATCTCACATTGGTCTTGGTATGGACGGTTTACAAGATCTCCGGTAAGCAGTATAAACTCAGGGTTTATTATATTTATCTCTCTCAATGCCTTTTCCAGATATGGAACAGTATTAAAACCGCTGTAATGCTCGGGAATATGGGGATCAGTTATATGTACAAAGTAAAAACTATCCCTAAATTGATCAATCACCTTGACCGAATTCCTCGAAGTATCACAAATGTCGCCTGCTCTTAAAATAAGGTCATATAGCTCAAAAGGGGTTCCGTTCGGTATGTTTACATCTAAAACCCATTTATACTCCCATTGATTATACTGATGGGATATGACTACCAGAGGAATCTCAAACCATTCGGTACGGAGTGTTGCTTCCCAATTATCAGTGGCAAATGGCGCATCACACTCTATAATGAAATCCTCTCCTCTCTTTTGTATCACGGGTATATTGGGCAGCGGTTTTAATATCATGGTTACAGGGTCTGTTGGGATAACATCAGGATAGCGGTCCTGGTAATACCTCCATAATGAGGACTCAGAAACCAGAGGGGTACCACTGGCTTCTAATTTAAGATCGAATGAGAGGTCTTCGTCAGATGGACCACAGCTATGTACCTCCACGGCAATTGACATCTCGTAGGAATCTGTATAACTGAAGGTATCTATGAGTGTCTGGAGGTCTAAATAGAATAGCTCAAAGTCACTACCCTCATGCTCTGATGATGCATAGGTATAATAATCGGGCATCCCTTCAGGCATATTAGCTCGCGCAACCTCAACTCCATTTATATAAGCCACAAACCCGTCATCGTATTTCATGTATAGCTCTAGTGAAGCATAATTCTCGAGTCTGCTCACAAGGAAATCTCTTCTAAAGTAGTATGTTGTGTTACCCTCAAACAGCATTGTAATTTCTTCTCCATCTCCGAAACCAAGTTCTGCATAGCCAGTCTCCCATGAGGTATCTGGATAAGCTCCCTGCGTCCAGTTCAGTCCATAGGAGAGCCCGCAGTTAAGCAGGAAAAATAAGATTGAAAATCGCATAGAATCCCTTCCAGGGCAAAGATTATCCCTTTATCCTTTCTTTGCCCATATATGGTATAAGTCTATCTGGTACTCTAATAGACCCATCGCTCTCCTGGTAGGTTTCTATAATTGATATAAAGAGTCTCGGGAGTGCAACACCAGAGGCGTTAAGGGTATGTACATAACCAGTCTTCCCACCACCTTTAAATTTGATCCCCGACCTCCGAGCCTGGAAGTCCTCAAAATTGCTAACCGAGGATACCTCAAGCCACCTTTTTAGAACCGGCGCCCAGGTCTCTATGTCATAGGTCTTAGCAGAAGCAAAACTCATATCATTGACTGGTAGTAATCTAACCCTGTACTTTATCTCCAGTGCCTTCAGTATCACCTCGGCATCTTCAAGCAATAGCTCAAGTTCGTCATAGGAGTTGTCTGGATGGGTGAATTTAACCAATTCTACCTTGTTAAATTGATGAACGCGAATTATACCCCTGGTCTCTTTTCCATAGCTACCAGCCTCTCTCCTAAAGGAGGCTGCATAACCTACATACTTTATTGGAAGCCTCTCCAGCGGTATACTCTCGTTTTTGTGTATATTCGTTATCGGTACTTCGGCGGTTGGGTTCAGGAAGAGGTCGTCCTTTTCAATTCTATACATGTCATATTCCAGCTTCGGGAGCTGTCCCGTCCCGAACATAGATTCTCTATTGACAAGAAAAGGGGTAAAGACCTCGGTATACCCACGATCAGTATGTGTGTCAATCATAAAATTTATCAGGGCTCTCTCAAGTCTCGCTCCGTCTCCTTTATAGAGCGGGAAGTTCGAAGAAGACACCTTTACCCCTCTATTTATATCAAGTAAAGAAAGAGCGTTGCAGAGGTCGAGGTAGGAAAGCGGATCAAAATCGAATCTCCTTTCATCACCCCACTGCTTTATGATGATGGCGTCTCCGGCGATCGGTATTGAAGGGTTGGGGATGTTGGGAATTCTTATCAAGATCTCGTGAAGTTCAGTCTCAATCTTGCTCAATTTGTCGTCCAGCAACTTCAGATTCCTCGCTAATTCTCCGGCATCTGCTTCCCTTGAAGTCGTATCCATGCCCCGTCTCTTCAGTTCACCAATCTCCTTGGACAAATCCTTTCTCTCCTTCCTTATCTCGTCTCTCTTTTGTATCAATCTCCTCCTTTTTTTGTCTAACTTTATGAAGGGGGAAAGGTCCAAATCCTCTCGTTTGATCTTTATAACCTCCTCAATCAAGTCTATATTCTCTCTAACGAAAGCAATATCAAGCATGTACCCCCTTGGTTTTAGATTTAGAAGTAAAGCAAGGGAGAAAACGGTACAACAGCCATAAAGCTGCCTACCTGACTGCCGTCGGGCAGGGTTCACCCTGCATGTAATAGAGAACCAGAATAGTAGGGCAAGGCTTCCTGACTGCCCTGCCTACCGTCAGGTCTACCTATCTTGCCTGTCGGCAGACAGGTCGGTAGATAGGCAAGTCAGCCTTGCGATAAGCAAACCTAAAGCCTGCCTGACCTACCTATGATGCTACTTCATCAGAACGAGCTTCTTACTATTTCTTTTCCCATCCATATCTACACAGAGAAAGTATACGCCATTTGGAAGGACATCTCCCCCATCGCCTGAACCATCCCACCTAACACTGAAAATTCCGCCTTGATGGTTTCCACAGTAGATTGCCTTGACCTTCTCGCCCAGTATATTGTATACCTCAACCTTCAGCTCGGTATCCCCATCAATCCCGAAACGAATGTTAGTATTATTTGAAAATGGATTCGGGAAAGCCTTGATAGTTTCGTTTGTGAGTGTATTCTCCTCGATATCCTGAGCATATGCTCTGCTCGATATGGCTATGAGATACGCCTCTCCATAATCACTCTGGGTCCCGGCTATGACATCAGGATAACCATCGCCATTCAGGTCGGGAACGCTTCTCACAGAGTATACGAGTCTCCTGGCATCATGTTCCCAGATAAGGCTTCCGCTCGCTCCGCTTATACAGAAGACAGAATTCGTGGTCTGGCTGCCTGCAAGAACGTCAGATACTCCGTCACCATCTATATCGTCTATTGCATCCACACTCCACACATTCCCACCGACAGGGTATGTCCACTCAAGATCTCCGTCAGCCGCAGACAGAAGATAGAGTATGGATGAACCAGCGACTGCTCCTACGGCTATCCCATCAACATTCCTGCTTATTGCATCAGGTACTCTTACTATCTCGACAACCCAGCCACCCACCATCGTCTTCCAGATTGAGTCACCATCCACGCCTGAGAGACAGATAACCGAACCACCCCAGGTTCCAGCTGCTACATCCTGTATATCGTCACCATCTATATCGGGTATAACTTCAATTGTCTGCACATCAGCCCCCACATCATATGACCAGAGTTGGATTCCCGTCTCTCCATTAACGCAGTAGATGTGTTGATCTCTGTTATTACCCCAACCACCACAGAGGGCATCTGGTATGTCATCTCCATTAATATCATCTATGAATTGTACATCTCCTGCAGCATCCTGAAGTTGAAATCTCCAGATGATATCTCCGTTGATTCCGTTAAAGCAGTACATACTCCTTGGTCCAGAAAGACCTGAGTCGTATCCACCGACACCGGCGAGAACATCATCTACTAAGTCACCGTTAACATCAGGTATTCTATGCACTGCATAGACCCAACCTCCCTCACCATCAAAATCATGTGTGTCATAGCACCAAAGAGTATCACCGCCCACTGCATCTATTGCATAACATGCTTTGTCACCCCACGCTGTTCCCAGTAGTATGTCGTCATAGCTGTCTCCATTTAAATCGCCACAGGTCCGAAGGCAGTTATCACCCCATCCACCTGTAAATGACTCATCTCCTACACCCCATATCTGGGCACCCCAGACATCACTATTTCCGAAAAATAGATGTAGATGAGGATCGCCGTAAGAATTGTAATCATAGGATTCAGCTACGATCTCTGGAATCCCGTCACCTGTTATATCTTCTATACCAGCCACGCATACAACGTTAGATACGAATGTGTGTGAGAATATTGCCTGACCTCCAATGTAAGTACGCTCAATCCCTTCTCCAGAAACGTAGAGTCTGTGTGGAGCAGATGGGTCGTTGCTGTAAAGCGAGAGGGTATCCTGATACGCTGTTAGATACCCAGGAGAGAAGTACAACCTCGATATTAGGGTGTCCAGAGAGTTAACGATTATCGGAAGAACAAGATCGTATGTATAGAATACAGTGCTCTCTTCTATACTGTCTATCACAAGCGGAGAGGCGCCCTGGTTTACCATAGTGATCTCCCACATTGAGATGCCCGAAAGCCTTACCTCACCATAATCGTGTATAGTGTCGCTCAATGCCAACACGGCGCCAGGATATAGGCCAAACCCCTCCAAATCTATGATAACCTGTGATTCATCGGGGTCGTTACAGAATATACTCAGATCTCCCTGTATCTCACCAAACACTGCTGGGGCAAAGGTGATGGTAATAGAAGTATCCGACAAAGGAATAAGTACAATTGGAAAAGTCATAATGGGTATCGTGAATTGGCTGTCAGAGGAAACTAAACTATCAATGATGAGGTCGGCATCGCCTACATTTTCTATGGTAAGTTCCCAGAGCTCAGATGAACCAATAACAACCTCACCGAAATCATGGGAGTTTGCGGATACTGATATATCGGGTGTGCCAGCACCTAATACGTCTATCTGATACAAGAGATACGACTTGGGTCCCTCTCCTGTGACCCACAGATATTGACCGTCCCAGGCTGCGCCCCTGGGTTTGCTCCCTGGCGCCTCAAAACTATCGAGAACAGCCCCGGTCTGTGGGTCGAGTTTGAATATGTATCCGTCATCAGGGCTATCCTGCCCATCATCT
>CAZRTU010000104.1:0-6351 GCA_964603075.1 uncultured bacterium | reverse complement strand
TAGTAAGACTGAAGACATAAGACCGGAGACAAAAGACTATGAAAGAAAGTAAATAGTAAACAAAACTAAGTATCAAAAATCAAAATTAGGGGATTTTCAATAAAATTGTATGGTCAAGGATTAATGGAATAGATACCAGAACCAGACCAGTTAAAACAAAATAAATAAACAACTCTCTATAAAGTGTATACTTTTTGGTCTTTATCTCCACCTTCTCCATTTTATCAATAATTCCATAGACCTTCTGTAATTCCTCAGGAGTCTCAGCCCTGAAGTAAAGGGCGTCAGTAAGGTTCGCTATATCCTTCAACATATCTTCGTCTATTTCAACACCCTTAACAGGGGCGTATCTTCTGCCGAAAATTGGGTCATCCACTGGATAGAGCGATTCTCCTTTTTTCCCGGCACCTATTGTATATACCTTAACATCGAGTGACTTCGCAAGCTCCGCAGCGGTCCTTGGATCAATCTTGCCTGCATTGTTTCTGCCATCGGTCAAAAGAACAATTATTTTGCTCTTAGATTCAGTATCCTTAAGTCTGTTTAGAGCTGTTGCGATCCCCATACCTATGGCGGTGCCGTCTTCTATCAAACCTACCTCCGCCTTCTCCAGAAGCCCGGAAAGTATTTCGTGATCTAAAGTAAGAGGACATTGTGTAAAGGCTTGTTTTGCAAAAAGTACAAGTCCTATCTGGTCGCTCGGTCTATTCTCAACAAAAGCAAGTGCAGACTTCTTCGCCATACCTATTCTGTCGTGTGGTTTGTAATCGAGGCATCTCATCGAACTCGATATGTCGAGAACAAGTATTATGTCTATTCCTCTGGTAATGTAGTCTTCGTATGTTCTTTCCCTCTGGGGTCTTGCAAGTCCCAACATAAGAGAGGCTAAACCCAAGATTCCAATCCAGGATAGATACCTTTTCAGCTTTGTCTTCGTAGATAAAGCCAGAGAGGTTATCTCCTTTACAGAAGAGTACTTCATAGCGGTTGTTTTGGTTCTCAACTTCCAGAAGGAAAGAAGGGGGATAACTATAAGTGCTATAAGCCAGAGTGGATTTGCGAAATGTATAAACATAAGTCAGTAAATCAGGTAATTAGATCGATAAAAGATGGTCAAGGTGTCGTTGGGTCAACTCAGTTTGTTGAGTTTTCATAGTTTATTGGGTTTGTTGTGTTTACACAGTTTGATAAGCATTACCCTTTTTCCTTTAACCTTTATACTTGTCCTTGTCTTTAGTCCCACTATTATCTTTTTTCTGTCCTTCTCCCTTTCTCGTTCACCTTTTAGGTCTTAAGTCTTTAGTCTCTTTTTCACTTTTCATTTTGCACTTTGCATTTTTCATTTATCCTTTTAGTCCATAGTGCATAGTGCTTTCCATCGCAAGGCTGAAGCCTTGCCCTACTTCTTAGGCCTTACGCCCCTTGCCCATCGCCCATTGCCTTTTCCTGTGCCCTCTTCTCACTGGTTCTGTCAACTATTGACCTGGCTTTGATCGTATCCTTTTCAATGTCCTCCCTTGCAGGAAGATATTTTGCAAATTTGACAAGATCGCACTCGTAAAAAAACTCCCTTAGATTGGTCACGTTTGAATAGTCCATTTTCCTCTTTTTGAGCTCCGTTACAAGTTCATACGTGGTCTCTGTGGGTGCGCTTATTCCGAATCTTGCCTCGATGTACCTCCTTATTATGTCAGAGAGTTCTATATAATACTCTTTTATCCTTCTTAAGTCCAGCCTCAGAGCATCAAGCCGCTCATATGCTATCTCATGTGCTGGTCTTATCTCCTTCTCTATAACCACAGTCTTCTGCCACTTGAATTTTCTAAAAAGGTAATATAAGGCGCCTCCGATTATTAATGCACCAATTACACTCAAGATGTATGGTAGTTTGTTCAGAGGGATATCGATAGGTGGTTTAATATCTTTTATATCCTTAATATCCGATGTCAATAGACTTCTGACGTTTACGGGAAGACCCTCGGTTTCAAGATCATACTCCTCCCCCTCATATATATATTTCAATTTCAGGGGTGGTATTGTATCTACGCCTACGTTGAAGTTCGTGAGTGTGTAGATTGCTCCTTTTTTCTCTACCTGGATATCCTTGACTTCAAAGCCACCAAGGGATGTCACAGTTGTAGGGAATTTAATCTCCCCACCTTTTATGTTCTCAACCTCGACAGAGTATGTTATTTCGTCTCCGATGGTTATCGTGTCTCTATCAATAGATACCCGAATCTCTATATCTGGTATATCTCCGACTTCTGCAAAAGAAAGACTGCAGCAGACGAACATGGACATATAAAGTGATATTATTTTAACTCTTCGCCACCTCATACCTTTTCAAATGATCCCTTCTCTATCCATCCAGTAAATCCTGATTCAATAACAACTCTGGTATATTTTTCATCCTCTTCAAGAATCCTGAACTCCGCTCCTTCGTGGAGAGTGAATAGCAGTGAATAGTCTTCCCCTGGGCCACTCCGCACCGCTTGCGCCTGAACGATCAGGACGCCTTCTTTTATATTTCTCTCCCTGAGGTTTATGCAGAGTGGCAGTAGACTCAACAAAAGAAGAATAACGAAACCTATAATTATGTTATAGATAAGTCTCTTATTGTAAAGAAGAGATATGGAAAGCAGGACAAATATCATGAAGAATAACGAACTCGAGAATATGGTAAGCCCGTTTATAGAGAATCGTCCTGGAAAATCCATGATAAATTTAATGAATCGCGGCTTGTCGGGGGTCCCTAAGACATCGACTCTCTGGGATCTGGCGAAGTTTAGATTAAAATCTATATCGCTGTCTGTGGGCAACAGTTTTTTCGCCCGCTTGTAGTACAGAATAGCTCTGCCTATTTCGCCCCTCTTAAAATAGCAGTTACCAAGGTTGTAATTTATAAAGGCATTGTTTAATCCTCCATCTATAATACGAGAATAGGCTTCTATTGCCCCCCCGTAGTCCTTCTCTTTATAGAGGCTCTCAGCCGCCACAACATCTTGAGCAAAGGATAACGATACCAATATGATAGTAATGATATTCATAGTTAAACCCTATCTAAAATCGCCTCTTACTCAGGTGCCTTAATATATCTTTTGCTCTCTCTAAATCCTCTTCAATATTTTCGCTCTTAAAACTGCCCATGCCGAACCGTGCCTGCTCACAACGCTCCAAGAGATCAAAGAGAGAGGTAACCACTGACTCGTCAATAATCTTCTTACGAAGAGTTCCTGCAATTCCATCCTTGGTTAATCCTGGTGTGGATATATTGAGCTTATCTCCTATATAATTCTTAATGGTCCTCGAGAGATTGGAATAAAAATCCTCAGGTGAATCCTTTGATTCTTCACAGATCTTAAGCCCTTTCTTGAGATTAGAGGGTGCAGATCTCGCCCTTGCGTACCCAATATCCCTTGATAATCTGTCACGCCACTGCTTGAGCCAGAGGAGAATAAAGAAACAAAGTGCAGGCAAAAGATGGATGGACAAGAATATCTTGCTGTCAATAAGAAGGGGCCTTTTGCCGTGGAGGACAAAGTCAGTCTTGATGAATCTTATATCCTTACCCTCGCTCTTGACCTCCTCTCTCAGAAAAATTCCCTGATCTGAGGGTGCCTGGGGTATCTTTGCGGGATTGACTGTTATCCCGATTGGATCTGTTTTTTGGGTAACATATCTCTGCGAATTCGGTTCAAAGTATGAAAATTCTATTGAAGGTATCTTAAATGCTCCCACTGTTGCAGGAACCAACATCACCTCAAAGATCTTCGAACCCCTCAATACTGATCTATCCTCTTCAACCTTTATACTTGACTTGGGCTCGTATATCTTTACATCACCAGCGATCTCGAAATTCGGCATATCTATACCTTTGAAATTTCCAGAGCCGGAGACCCTAAAACAGAATATGACTGGCTCGTTCTGGTTCGCAATAGCCTTGTCCACTGATGACTTGACATCAAACTGCCCCACCCCACCCGTAAAACTCTGCGGTATGACATCATGCGGAAGCGGAATTACCTCGAGACTAACCGGGTTGGTCTGAACTATCTCCTTCCTTCCCCCTAAAGAGAGAGGGCGAGAGAAGAAGTCATCTATATGACACGCTATGGAGGTAGAAGGTATGCTTTTTTCACCTGGTGCGACTGGAAAGAGTGCATATTTTACTTCGTATACATAGTATTGCCTGCCTTCTATCGTCCTGTAACCCGTATCTTCTGAAAGCTTCTCCGCCCAGAAACCCGAAAAGTCCGGTGGTGTATACTGAGGAGCAGATAAAAGCTGCACACCCTGAAAGAATCTAAAGACATAGATGACCTGCTCACCAACATATGCCTTCTGTTTGTTTAATGAGACGGTTGCAAACAGATCTTTCTTCCCCTGGATGGAAGGTGCTCCCTCCTCTGGCTCTTCTGGTTTTCCCTTCTGAGTTGGAGATATCTGTTTCTCCCTGATTACCTCGATATGTATACTATCTGTCTGTAATTTGGTGTCCCTATATTGGAGAGAAATCGGTGGAATAGTGAATTTACCTATACTTCTGGGTACGATCCTGTATGTATAATTGATAGAGGATGAGACCTTACCGTTAACGTAAGAAAAGCTCTGGTTTCTTCCCGATGAGTATATCTCGAAATCCTTGAGCTCTGGCAGTTCCGGACTTGGTACCTTTGCAACATCTCCGCTAACAGTAACCGTCAGGGTAAAACTCTCACCAAGAGCGACCACAGTCTTATCACAGGAGGCTGAGAACTCGATACTCTGGGCAGATAGGCAGGCAGGAAACAAGGTCACTAAAGCTATGACCGCGAGCCAAAATTTTTCCTTAAGATATTTGACTGCTATGCTGAGCATATCTATCTCCTCACCAATCTCTTAAAATCCCTATCTTTCCTTTTGTTGCTTTTTGTGATTTCTGCTTTGCCTTCTTCTCCTCTTCTTCTATAGCATTGAGCAGAGCCCTCGACTCTTCCTCTGTGAATTTTTGCTCCTGCTCTTCTTCCTTTTCTTTTCCCTCTTTACTCTTCTCCTCTCCCTCTTTACTTTCCCCTTCACCTTCCTGCTTTTGTTCTTCTTTTGCTTTCAGGGCAAGCTCAAGGTTTATCTTGGCATCAGTGTCCTCGGGGTTCAACCTTAGAGCCTGTTTGTATGCCTCGATAGCGGCATCCAGCTCACTACCACGAAATAGCGTATTCCCAATATTATAATACGCTTTCTCTTTAATATCCTCGTCTTCACAGGATGATATTATTTTGAGAAAACTATCCCCTGCACCCTTTAATGAATCACCCTTGTAGTATGCGCATCCTATATTATAATCAAATACCATATTTTGTGGCTCGATCGCCTGTGCCTGTTTATAACTACTCAGGGCATCGGCATACATTCCCTTCTTATATAGAGAATTACCTTTTTGGTTTAAGGAACGGGCAGACCTTCCAAATCCGAGAGACAGCATACAGCAGGCGAAAAAGGCTGTATATAATATCCTTGTCATAACTTTGTTACCTTAAAGTTTCCCTCTTTCTATCAGGTATCACAAAATAAACAATGAGAAATATGATAGCAACTGAGAGAGGATATTGAAATCTATCTTCATAGCTCGTCCTGTACTTATCTTCAAATTCCTGCTTCTCCATCCTCGAGAGTGCCTTTAGGATTTTACCAAGACTCAATCTTGAGTAGCTTCCCCCTGTGAGTGAGGCAATTGTTGACAGAGTCCTCTCATCGAGCTTGCTCATAACGACCTCACCCTCTGGAGTCTTTTGATAATCAGTGATATTACCCTCATCGTCCCTTAAAGGGATCGGTTCGCCTGTGGGTGTACCGATACCCACTGTGAATATTTTTATACCTTCGTCTCTACATTTTTCTGCTGCTCTCAGGGGATTTCCTTCCAAGGCTTCACCATCCGTTATCAGGATTATTACCTTATATTTTGACTCACCGCCTCTCACTATCAAGGCATCTTTTGCCTTCATTATAGCTGCCTCTATATTTGTTCCCGGCGTGGTCACACTCCCGGGGTCAAGCAGGTCTAAAAAGAGCTTTACAGCTGAATAGTCAAGAGTCAGTGGACACTGGACATATGCATTTCCACTGAATGAGGTAATCCCAACCCTATCTCCTCTCAACTGGTCAAGGAACGAAGCGATCTCATTCCTCGCATACATCAGTCTCGAAGGACTTATATCCTCTGCAAGCATGGATTTTGAAATATCCACCGCTAACATTATATCAAGACCCTTTCTCTTAATCTCCTCTGTCTTCTGTCCATACTGAGGTCTCGCCAGAGCTAATATTACAAAAGATATGAATGATTTTTTATTGAGTTCTTTTAGAATAGAA
>CAZRTU010000103.1:0-6386 GCA_964603075.1 uncultured bacterium | reverse complement strand
AATTACTACTATTATAGTAACGACTTTACAATTAACTTGGGTGAAGAAGATGGGGTAGTGGTACACGGTAAGCATAAAGAACATGACTGGAAGGTGACCCTGGTAGAGACCAGTTTGAATTCTATGACCGGGTATAGGGTAAAGTTATGCGAAAAGTATATAGACGAGAATAATTTTATGTTAACCTATGGGGATGCGGTCAGCAATGTTAATATAAAAGATTTAGTAGACTTCCATAGAAAACAAGATAAGATTGGGACCGTAACTGGTGTCTTTCCTCCCTCTCGCTTTGGTGACCTTACAGTAAGAGGTGATATGGTTCAGAGGTTTAAAGAAAAATCGAAAGACAGATCAAAGTTAAACCCCATAAACGGTGGTTTCTTTGTATTCAAAAGAGAATTCCTCTCTATGATACCCTCAGAGCCAACGTGTGACTTAGAAAAGGAACCACTTGAGAGATTGGCGGATCAGAGGCAGCTTGCCGTGTACAGGCACTTTGGATTCTGGCAGTGCATGGACACTTACAGGGATTATGTATTACTTAACAAGTTATGGTTGGATAATCCAGACTGGAAGCTCTGGGATTGAATTGCAAGAACCAGAGAGATTATGAAAGTTTTTGTTACAGGCCATAGAGGATATATAGGAGCGCACCTTATAAGGTTACTAAAGGAAGAAGGTCATCGAGTGACAGGATGTGATATTAGGCTATTCGACGGGTGTAATTGGGAGGAGCCCACAAGACCCGACCTCGAGATTGCCAGGGATATCAGGCATTTAGAATCAAAAGATCTCGAAGGATATGACTGTGTGATGCATCTGGCTGCTATCTCTAATGATCCTATGGGAGAAATAGATCCGGAAGTGACTCGAAGTATAAATAGAGATGGTTCGATTCACCTGGCTGAAATTTCCAGAAAGGGAGGTATAGGGAGATTCTTATTTGCGAGCAGTTGTTCTATCTACGGGAGGGGTGAAGGTCGTGAACTGGATGAGACTGATCAGCTTAATCCCGCTTCTGCTTACGCCTTATCAAAGATTGAGGCAGAAAAGGAGATAGGAAGATTGGCGGATGATAATTTCTCACCAACATTTTTAAGATTTTCAACCGCTTACGGACACTCTCCTATGCTGCGTATCGATCTGGTGGTCAACAACCTATTGGCATGCGCCTATACTAGAGGTGATATTCGAATAAAAAGTGACGGAACACCATGGCGTCCACTCATTCATGTGGAAGATATCTCAAGGGCATTTCTTGCCTTTATGAAGATGCCCAAGAGGAAAATCCACAATATAGCAGTAAACATAGGTTCGAATGAGGAAAACTACCAGGTCATAGACATCGCTGAAGAGATAAAAAGATTGATACCAGATGCCAAGATAGTATTTACAGGCGAAATTGGACATGATCCACGGAATTATAGGGTTAGATTTAATCTATTGAAAGAATTGATTCCACACTTTAGATTGAGATACACCTTAGGGACGGGGATGGAAGAGCTTTATAAGAAGTTTAGAGAACATAAATTTAGTTTGCAGGATTTCGAAGGGGAGAGGTATATTCGCCTGAAAATGCTTAAGAAAAACTGGTCTTTATTGAATTCCTGATTCCGGCTGCGGAAATAGTGAGATTCTAAAAGGAGGTGGATTTGGTCATTAAGAAGATAAATTTAAAAGGAATTTATGAGATCACTTTAGAGCCCCATAAGGATGAAAGAGGGTTCTTTATGAGAGCCTATGATTCCCATACCTTCAAAAAGTACAGAATTGATAGAGACTGGCTTCATGAAAATCAGTCCAGGTCGATAAAGAAGGGTATAATTCGCGGTTTGCATTTCCAATTTCCACCGTATTCTGAAACCAAGTTGGTCCGTTGTATAAGAGGAGCTATACTCGATGTCTTTGTAGACCTTCGGAAAGGTTCACAGACCTTTGGTAAGTGGGATTCGATTGAATTATCAGAGGAGAATAAAAAGATGATATACATCCCAAGAGGATTTGCACATGGATTTTGCACCCTGACGGATGTAAGCGAGGTTCTCTATAAGGTCGATAACTATTACAAACCAGAAGCAGAGGGAGGAATAATATGGAACGATCCCAGACTCAATATCGATTGGCCTGTGGATTCTCCTCTTTTATCAAAAAAGGACACACATTTACCTTCATTTGATGAATTTGTCGAGAAGTATGGTAGTCTTGACCTGACACAAAGTATATTTAAGGAGTGTTAAAATGAACATAAGATTGTTTAAACCCAGTCTCGGGAAAGAGGAGTTGGAAAATATTAAAGAGGCCTTCGGTAGGGCGTGGATTGGTCTCGGACCTAAGGTAAGTGAATTCGAGACCGAATGGAGTAGGTATATTGGTTGCAAGGCATCTGTTGCCGTAAATTCAGCTACTGCTGCCCTACATCTGGCATTGAAGGCATTCAGATTTGATGAGGGTAAGAAGGTTCTGGTTCCCGTTATTACTTTTGCATCTACAGCCACAGCAGTACTCCACAATGGATTAGAACCTGTATTCGTAGATGTAGACCCCCAAAAGATCTCCATCAGCATGGAGGATTTAGAGAGAGCCTACTCCAGAGATTGTGTGGCTATAATGCCGGTTCACTTTGGTGGTCAACCCGTAGAAATGGATAAATTATTAGACTTTGCCCAGAGAAAAGGATTGAAGGTAATCGAAGATTGTGCCCATGCTGCAGGGGGAAGTTATAATGGGAAGAGATTGGGTACCTGGGGAGATATAGGATGTTTCAGCTTTGAGGAGAAGAAGTGCATGACAACAGGAGACGGGGGAATGATCTGTTCAGATGACGAGGAATTGCTTGCTCCTCTCAAGTCATATAGATGGGTTGGTATCGATAAAGATACATGGAGACGGGCGAATGGCTATACTCAAGCTGGCAGCAGAGATCCAAGACACTGGTATTATGAGATTTCAGTTTTAGGATATAAGTATAACATGAATGATCTTGCAGCCGCTATAGGTCTTGCTCAACTAAAAAAATTAGATAGGATGAACTCCAGAAGAGGCAGATGTATCAAGAGATATATCGAGGGTATAGAAAATATGAAGACTATTCGTCTGCTCCTTCCCTATGATCCCGACAAGTATATTTACTGGCTATTTGGGATTCGATGTAAGAGAAGAGACGAACTCATAATACACTTAAAATCCAAGGGGGTAGCAACTGGTGTACATTATATGCCTTTGACATTACACCCATTGTTCAGACCATATTATAGGGGGTGTAAGGTTTCAAGAGAGGTATGGAAGACCTTTATTACTCTCCCGCTCCACGCCGATTTGAAGGACGAAGAGATTGATTATGTTTTAGAGGCTTTGGGAGAATTTGATAAAAGAATCAGTTGACATGAAATATCCAAAAGTAATTGTTTTAATACTGAGTTACAATGGGAGGCATTTACTACGAGAAGCCATATCCTCTTACCTGGAAAATGAGTATCCGAACTTCGAGATCACGGTCATTGACAATGGTTCGATTGATAACACTCAGAGATTTGTGAGAGAGAATTTTTCCCAGGTAAGGTTGCTGAGGATAGATAAGAACCTTGGATACTCTGGTGGTTTTAATTTGGGTTTAGAATACGCCTTTGGTAGGAATGAGGCGGATTATGCTTTGATTTCAAACAATGACGTTAGGGTCGATAGTAAGGCAATAGCGGAGTTGGTTAGTATTGCCAAGACAGATAAGAAGATAGGTTTTGTTACAGGGAAGGTGTACTATTACGATAGACCTAACATCTTACAGACCGTTGGAAAATATGAGGACCCCATAAGGTGGAACGGCGATCACGTTGGCAATAATGAGGAAGACACTGGTCAGTATGATAAGATCAGTGAGCGATATTTTATAGATGACATCTTCACCCTCGTGAGCAGGGAATTATATAAAATGACTGGTGGATACAATACTATGTTCTTCCTGCAGGCGGAAGAGTATGACTGGCAGGCAAGGGCTAAGAGATTAGGCTTCAAGATAATATACACACCGTATGCCAAACTGTGGCATCGGGATAGTATGACAATTGGAAGGGATTCAACACAGAAGATATACTATGATTTTAGAAATCCTATGTTGGTTATCCTTCTTCATAAGGATCCTCAATTTTTCAGGAGGTATTTCTGGTATCACCTATTAAAGGATGTTATCAGGGGTTCACTTGTCTCTCTCAAGCAGGGACGAATCGGTCTCGCTTCGGCAAAATGGGGGGGATTTCTTTCGGGAATAGGTTGGGGAATCAGGAATAGAAGATTTACATTGAGACATTTTATATAATTAATAATCTTATGGGGATTGGAATTCGAAAAAATTTAAACAGGCTGTACATAGATTTTATCTCATTCAGTTTCTCTTTAAGGAAGTTCCTCTTTGGATTCGAGAATGCCAACAGGTTACTTAGATATATAGATAAGAGAGCGGTCATACCTATCTTGAGGAGATACGGAGCAAGGATAGGTTACAACAGTGACCTTGAGACCCCATTATATCTGCACAATTGTATGGACTACAGTAATCTGGTCGTGGGAAATAACTGCCATATTGGTAAAGACGTATTCCTCGATTTGAGAGACCAAATAGTCATTGGAGATTCAGTTACTATTTCCATGCGCACAACCATAATAACTCATTTAGATGTAGGAAAGAGCCCCCTGGAAGACCATGGTTTTACTCCAACCCAGGATCAAGTTGTTTTGGGAAGAGGATGTTATATCGGTGCTAATGCCCTCATATTACAGGGAGTATCAATCGGAGAGTGTTCAGTCGTGAGTGCGGGTGCTGTAGTTATAAGAGACGTCTACCCTTTTACAGTAGTTGCTGGGATCCCCGCAAAGGCAATAAAAAAAATTAACATATGATTGCTCAAAAGGTATCTTTTTCGTTTTTTGTTAGATTTCTTATAAGTATACTGGGGTTTGTTTCACTCTTCTTTGTAGCACGTTACATGGGACCTGAAGCCCTTGGAATTATATCATTTGCACTCGCTTATGTAGGTCTTTTTCAAAATTTCTCGGATCTGGGCTTTGGCTCGGCTCATATAAAGAGGATCTCTGAGGGAAAAGACCTTGGGAAGTGTAATGGGACGTATTTCACCGCAAAAGGTTTGCTGACAATCGCCATGGCCAGTATAATTTTGGCAACGATCTTCGCCTCTAAGTATCTTCACAATAAGAGCTTTATAAGCAGAGAACACGAGATCGTTCTGTATATAGTTTTATTATCCACGGTAATCGGTAATTTTTCTATGATGCTTAACATAACCTTTGGTGCGAGGAGAGAAACTGCCAAGCAGAGCGTGCCATCACTTTTAGGAAAGGTCGTTGAGGTAATAGGTAAAGTGAGCGTCTCTTTACTTGGGTTAGGCGTAATCTATCTTGCGGGAGCGAGTTTGGTAAGTGCCTTTATAATTCTACTTTGTTTTATCTTCCTTTTCCGTACTTATCCAATCCAGAGGCCAGATAAAGAGTATTTTAAAAGCTATATAACTTTTGCTGTTCCGGTAATGTTAATCGGGTTTCTATCCACTATTTCTCATAATCTTGATAAGGTGATGGTACAGTTCTTCTGGTCTTCTACCGAAGTCGGTTACTATTCCGCTGCTCAGAGGATATCACTGGTTCTTACTTTCCTTACCATATCGAGTACCACATTGATTTTCCCTACCATATCCTCATATCATTCGAGAGGAAACATCGAGGGTATACGGAGGCTATCTAACCGAGCTGAGAGGTATCTCTCTATGATTTTTTTCCCGATTGTGGCATTCGTCTTTGTTTTTTCATCACAGATATCACGAGTCTTACTTGGTCCCGAGTTTGCATCTTCAGCGAATATACTTATCGTCTTGATTTTTGTAGCCCTTGTAGATGGAGTCACACAACCTTATACCCAGCAGATAGGCGGTACTAACAGAATCGCCCTTGCTGCTAAACTTAGTGGAGTAATCTTTGTTCTAAACATTCTTTTAAATCTATTGTTAATACCTAAGGAATTCTTCGGGGTGAGGCTCCCGGGTTTGGGAGCTATGGGTGCGGCTTATGCGACTTTGATATCGCTATCAATCGGGGCAGTATTATATAGAGTATTTGCCTATAAAATTACAGCTTCTAAGCCGAATCCCCGCACTTTAATACATCTATTTTCCGCGTCGATTATGGGTATTGCCTTATATATTTTTTCCAGATCATTTTCCCTAACTGCTTGGTATTATTTAATCGCTTTGGCATTTATTGGTTGTGGTATATATTTTTTCTTGCTCATATTATTCAGAGAGTTTAATCGCTGCGATTTACGCCTCTTCTTGATTATATTGAACCCATTTCGGATGAAAGATTATGCGGTAAGAGAGATCAAG
>CAZRTU010000102.1:0-6469 GCA_964603075.1 uncultured bacterium | reverse complement strand
GTGTGTTTCAATCCAGTGTCGTCGCCAAGGTCAAAATGGGCACCATATACCCCGATAAGATGGGGTCCGCTCAGTCCATTGTCTAAATCAAATTGGGCAAGGGGAGTTCTATATGTAGGGTTTCCGTACGCATCGGTTATCAATTTTACCTCAAGAAAACTGGGTTCTGTAGAGCGATATATTCTATAGCCCTCGAAATCGTACTCCTGAAGGTATCTGTCATAAGAGTACTCTGCCACATCGTCCCAGATAAGCGTAACCCTTCCATCACCTGGGATCGCCGTAAGGTGAGGTTTATCAGGAGGTCTTGAAAAATTGTAGTTGGCATTGTATATTGCCTGTACCGTCTTCTTGTTTCGGCGCAGATCCTCTTCATCGTATCCAAAGAGTAGTGCCATTGAGAATCTCTGGGTCTCATCTGGATGGAGTGGGAAGACACCCGATGAAAAGAACATACCGAGATTAACACCAAGAAGTTGGTCTGGAGTAGGTGGGCAGAGTGCGGATAGGGCCTCCCAGTTCTCTTCTTCATTTGTCAACTCATAAAAATGTACTGGAAAGATTCTGAAACCAGTCAAACCGATCTGATCTGTTTCGTCCTTGTCAGTCTGGTCGAAACTTGTTTCACCCTGGGTGGGTATTCCATCACCCTGACCCTCGTCTGGACCATCGTATCCGTCGTCGAGAGGCCCAATGCCGTCGGCTCCAAGGTCATCGTTGAGAGGCTCACCTGTATCCCATATGCCATTTCCATTGATGTCTTCAAATGCTCTCCAATCCCCGTCCTCATCTCCTGTCCAGTGTGGACGGTACTGTAGACCCGCTTCTCTATCCAGAACACCTGTCTCATCGTAGTAACCACATGTAACTACACCCTCAGCATCATAGTATCCGGCTCCGCTATTCCTCGACTCGTCGATAAGACCATCGTTGTCATTATCCAGAAGATCCCATGGATTACCAGGGCTCTCCAGATAGGCAAATCCAGCATAACCTGATCTTCCACCCCACTGGCTTGCATTATTATAAGCCCAGGCAAAGGCGAGGTCGATATCGGTATCGTAGTTACCACAATCATCGCTGCCTCCCGGTTCGGGCATCATTTCTCCAATGCCCCAGTCAATATAGTAACCAAAGAGGACTTTCTCATAATCGTAGCCACACTCATTGGTAATAGCAAAATGCCAGAATATACAGTCCTCAGCCAGGACATGAGACCACTGAAATCCCCTAACGGCAACCTCCATTCCAAGACCCCTTCTCGTCGTGTCATTCTCATCGGGGAAAAAGTCCCATTCAAGGTCTTGATCGTCATCCATAATATAATAGGTCTCTAAATCCGCATTTTCAACACCCTTGCCAAAGTAACCATTCCAATATCCAGCCCAGTCCAGTGGTTTGTCAGGCCATACATTGGGCCACGAATATGGGTCATCACTCATGGCAGGGGAATCCTGATAATAATCACAGTAATATGGTACAGGAGCCCAGCCCATAGGTTCGTTGGTCTCCGGATTCAGATCCATAAACTCATAATACATTGTCTCCATTGGGTGTATTGTATCGCCATTGTTGTCGATACATTCTGCCATAACTATAACGGCAACACCATCTATATATAGATGTCCACTTCCCTTAGGCCATTCCCCTGAGTATGCCTCACGATAGCGACCTATCTCACCATCATTGTAGAAAAGGGTCCTCACCATATTCCCATCCATTATCCCCCTCTTTCTCCACTTTGGATCACCAGTGTTTGGATCGGTTTCACGTGGTTGACTTAATAGATTGGTAGTGAACATGAGAAAAAGTACACCGGAGATCAAAAACATGGTCCTTTTGTATTTCATCTTATCTCCCGCGCTGAATATTAAGTAGACTGATTTTTTTAAAAAGCAACAGAGAACCCAATGATTACTTGTCTCGGTGCGCAATAGAAATCGGGTCTTATCAAGTATTCTTCCAAGGTATTAATTCCGCGAACAGTGCCAGGATTTTCAATGATCGTATAACCCGCCCTTCCCGTCTCAAGATACACATTCTCTTCATTCATTCTATCAAGAAGATTGTAGACCTTCAGAAAGACCTGGAAATCGCCCCCTGCTAATTTAAAGTTCCTGTATGCCCTTAAGTCTAAATTATACTGCGCAGGCTTTCTTTCGCTATTCTCTTTTGAGATACGGAGCCCTTGATATATTGGGGTATATGGAAAACCACTTCCGTACCTTCCTATGAAACTGATGCCCCAGTATTGGGGATAGCCTATGGTTAAGGAGGCATTAAGAGTATGTGTTTGATCCCAGTCAAGGGGGACAAGGAATTTCTCAGGCTCGCGATTTGCCTGCGCATCCCAGAAGACGGCATTAGGATCTGATGCATTTCCTTTGGCAATCTGGTAAGTATAGTCAAAAGATGCATATAAGAATTCAGAATACCTTCCCTTGAGTGTAATCGTTACACCCCTCACATTTCCATAGTCTCTGTTGATATACTGAGCATACTTACGTCCCAGAATGTAGGTTTCGTAGATCTTTACACCCAGGAGGTTCCTGATGTTTTTAAAAAAGGCTGTTACATCAAGGGTTATGTCGTCGGTCAGTTGTTGTTGAAGACCTATTTCATTGATGACCGTCTTTTGAGCCTCGTGGGTGGCATTACCCATGTTGGTATTCAGACCCAGAGGATAAACCTCAAATTCCGGGTCAGTATATAGATATTCAAAGGGTGGAATCTGGAAGAAATGCCCATACGAGCCGTGCATAACCCCTCTGTCAGTTATAGGATAAGATAATCCAATTCGAGGACTTAATTTCATCTGGGGATCTGCGTCTTCAAACCATGGGTCTCCGCTGACTCTTACAGGATTGTCGGAGTCATAGGGATTGACCGTATCAGGGTAGATAGGATCCTTTGGATTTGGATCACGAGCATCCGTGGGTATCTTCCAGGTGGAATTGAAATAATCGAATCTTATTCCGATGTTGGCAATAAGGTCTTTAAACTCAATCTTATCCTGAATGTAAACCGCGCCTTCAAATGGATAGTTGGTGTATTCATTATGGCTCGTGGAGGTCAAGGGTGGTATGTCAGGCTCGAACGGATATATCTGGTTTCCTGCTTCATCTCTTTTGGCTACAAGCGCAAACTCGTGGAGAAATAGCTTATGAAATCTTGTATCTAATCCAGCCTTTATCTGATGCGAATTTGTCACCTGGCTTGTTATATCAAACTTCCCTGTGTAGGATGTAGTATTTCTGTAAAAGTGTCCCATCTGAGTTCCGCCGGTTAGGAAGGCGAAGTTGCTTGCATCTCCAAGCCTTTCCGGGTCAACGTAAGTCGGGTCGAGTGAGTCCTCGTATACATACTGTCTGTAATCATGGAAGGTATTTGCAAGTTTAAATTCGAAGAATGTCCTTGAATTTATCACGTGATTCCAGTTTAATATGTGGGTGTAACCCCTTTCGTATCTCCTGTAGTCGCCGTCAGGATTGTAGTTAAAGGAGTGATTATATTCCCGCCAGTCTCGTCCCTTCCACATTATTATGTAACTAAATCTGTCTTCAGGAGAGAGTCTATAGGAAAGCTTACCGTAATAGGAGTTCTCCTCTGCAGGTGCCATTGCAACCATTTCACTATCTCCCGTATTACCTACGTACCAATCGTCACGGTCGTCTGCTGAAAAATCACACGAATCTGAGGGATTGAATATTCTTTTTCCATAAAGATATCCTTCGCTGTAATATCTCCTGCCCGTCAGATAGAAAGATAGCTTATTCGTGAATGGGAGAAGGCCACCGAGAGTAACCTCTGTATTATATGTAGCTGCAGGATTTATATCGTCGATGTTCATAAAAGTCTCAGTATGGTCACTTATATAATCACCAGTGTATGCAGTAATTTTACCGGTCAGTTTTCTCGGTGTTTCTCCTTCGACAAGCCCCTTTGCGCCCTCTTTAGTAACTATGTTAACGACCCCGGACATTGCCTGCCCGTACTCAGCATTGAATGTCCCACTGATTATCTGTAACTCCTGCACGATGCTATTTTCGACGTCAACTACTACACCATAAGAGAAGGGATCTGTTATCGATATACCATCCAGCATGTAGACCACCTCGGAGCTACGCCCACCACGAATGTGTCCTTCTACCACCCCTGCCTGAAGATTGACCAGGTCCTGAAAATTTTCTACAGGTAATTCGTCTATTCTCTCCGCGTCAACTACGGCACGAGTCGAGGTCAGGTCGACATGTACGAGCTCCCTCTCAGCAACAACAGTTATACCTTCTGTCTCTATAACCATAGGGCTGAGCTCGAAATCCACGGTAGTAGTAAAATCCACCGAGATCTTGATGTTTATGACCCTCGACTCCTGGTATCCCATCATTCTCGCACTAACAGTATATGTGCCAGGTGGAATGTTTAGTATAACATAGAAACCATCCATATCCGATGCAGCACCGAGGGTAGTTCCCTCCAAGATTACATTGACAAATGGCAAAGGATTCCCTGTCTGAACGTCTGTTATCCTACCCGCAATCTTTCCGGAAGTACCACTCCACAGAGAATTGCTAAAGGATACGAGGGAGAGAACAAGAATAAACGGAAAGACAAACAACTTTTTCAACTTGACCTCCCTGTAAAAATTCTAAGAGATTCCAATCATAAATTGAACCTTCCTTCGTCCTTTTTTCTGAGGTTAACACAGGAAGAAAGGTAGTATGCGAAGTTAAGGTTGTTGATTTCTCTTTTGTTCATGTATTATGTAATCTAACCCTTAGATTCTCCACGAAGGGAGAGTATCATATGATGTGGGAACAATTGCACTTATGATAATATGCGAATGCTCTTAGATTTAAGGGTAAAGAGAAATTCACCTAACGCCCAAGGTTTTTATATATACTTATGGGGAGGGGGGTTACCCCCCTCCCCATACAAGAGCTTACTTCATGATCAGTAACTTCTGTGTGGTCTGGAATTCTTCGGTCGCAAGACGATAGAAATAGATACCATTGGAAGCCTTCTTTCCTGTATTGGTTCTGCCATCCCATTTTATAGTATATATTCCAGCGAGATGATGCCCGTCCACAAGAGTCACGATCTCCCTTCCCAGTATGTCATATACCTTCATGTTGACATATGTATCTTTTGGTATTTCATATCTTATATTTGTCTCATGTACAAATGGGTTAGGGTAGTTCTGCAGAAGTCTGGTAGAAGCAATTTCACCCTCATGATCTTCTTCTATACCGACTGGAATCTTTGTGACTTTCCTTACCTCAAAGTCATCATAGTATACAGTGCCAGTGGGGAATGGATTGAATCTCGCCCTTACGGATACACCGGCAGCATCTGATGGAGCTCTCACCACTACCTCATACTTCGTCCAGTCCGCACTTGAGTCGACCTGATTGGCATAGAAGAACTGGTCACCACCAGTCAGGTTCCATGCAGTATAGAGAGGAGCCATATGGAAGAAGAAGCATACACAAAATCTCTGGTCATCAAACACTGGTGTAACGTTGGACGGCAGGTAGTGCGGATCTGTGTTGACCTCCAAGGTCTTGAGCCATACGGAGAGGTAATATAGGGTATCTGGCTCGCAAGGGTAAGGTATGGAGTAGAAGACTATCTCATCTGGAAGGGTGTCCAAATCCTCCAGCTTGGCGGAGTAGGTCCCGCTGTGTGCTTCCTCGTCAGTATATTCTGCAAGACCTACGTCGCCCTCACTGTGCCACTCCATCCATCCAGCCGGTGTCTCGCAGTTGTCACCGAAGAATCCAGCAGTCCATGGATCTGATGAGAGGATGAATCCATCACCCCATGCAGTGCCAGTGGCATTCTCACCAAACTTGAAGTAGCAGTAGGCTGAGTCCGGGGTATCGGCTATTGCAATGTAGGTGTGAACACTATCCCAGTCCTTGGATGCCACAGTCTGGTCTGCAGGAATGAACTCCTCTGCTATCAAGGTTCCACCATCATAGAATCCGCACATCAAACCTATCATGTAGGTTTCATCTGAAGGATTGGTATTTACGCCCGCTGTCTTTATCATACCACCAATATGATATAAATTGCCACCCTCCATATTGTTCCAGAACATCTGTGAGAAGTTTTCTGTCATCCATCCAGCCTCATCACCTTTAGAGGATTTTTCAATCTTTATCGACCTGGTACCCTGATACGCCTCATCAGTAGCCCATGAACAGCCAGAACCCACAGCATGCCAGAAGAATGGTTCATAAGTCTCAAAATCACCGTTCTCTATAATATTTGGCCCAAGCGCAATTTTCTCAACAGAAAAGTCATCGTAGTAGACTGTTCCAGTAGGGAATGGATTGAACCTTGCCCTTACGGATACTCCGGCTGCGTCAGAGGGTGCCCTTGATACCACCTCATACTTCCTCCAATCCTCACTTGAGTCGACCTGATTGGCATAGAAGAACTGGTCACCACCAGTCAGGTTCCA
>CAZRTU010000101.1:0-6530 GCA_964603075.1 uncultured bacterium | reverse complement strand
TTCTAATTTAGCGAGAGAGATGTGTGCTGGATTGGGTTTCGCAGAGATAATGCTCCCATACAGATCGCTGATGAAGTCTCTTATTTTTTGCGGCTTGAATAGGAGGAGGCTGGAGAGTCCTATTATACTGCCGTATACCGAGATGTCATATCTATCCCATATACCTTCCCTCTCTCTAAAGGTCGGTATTCCGCTTTCTTTTGATATTCCAGCGCCTGTCAGGGCAACCACACCGCCTCTGTATATAATATCCTTTAATTTACTTAAGGGTATTTCAGGGACGATTTTTAGGTCGTGCGATGTATCACTCGAGTTCATGGAGTCACCTCACTCTCTTTATATAGATAGATATTCAATAATAGACGATGTCTCAAACTTTCGTGATAAAGAATATGGTGAGGGTAAAAGTGCTTAGACTTATACCGAATCGCATTATCTTCTTCATTTCTTTTGCTTGCCCAAAAGAAACGAAGCAAAGAAAAGGGCACCCCGAATGTTTTTCTTAACGGCAGATTACTGCGTCTTATGGCTAATTTCCAGAACTCGCTTCGCTCAGACACCTGGAAATCTTAACGCCAACGTCTTGCAATCTGCCTAAAAAACATCATGGGGATTTTAATAACCAGTACTGCCAACTACCAAAAGATTGTATTAACTGAATACTCATCACGTAACTTTGGGACATTCCCAAATTTTTTGAAAAAGGAGGCTCTATGAATAAGACTTTGCCGATGCTTATCTGTATAGGTTTGCTTCTTGTGCTTGCCTGTGCGAATCCGGTTAAGATAGGACTTAAGGGATTAAAGACGGATCTGGACAATGTCTCAAGCGAGGTAAAGAAGGGGAAATCTATAATGGAGCAAGCTTCAGACATTGAGCGTCAGATTAAGGAGTCGCCGTCTGAGTACCTGGTAGGAAAGATAGATGCCCTCAAGGGACAGATCCGGGAGATAGTATCTTTGGAAATGCGACTTGGGAGCATAGCCGATTCGCTTGCTGTTCTCGAGATGAGCCCCAAAGCAACCGAAACGATAAAAGAAGAGATCTCTCTTGCAAGGAATTTGGCTGAGAATCTTAAAGAGGATATCGTAGACCTTAGAGAGACAGATGCAAAACTCGGAGAGTTGAGGGCTTATATCCTGTCTGTCAAGACCGAGCTCAAAGAGAAGACGGAGGTAGAGAAGCCTGTAGAAAAGACCGAAGAGAAAGAAGAATCCGAGCGCAAAAAGATTGAGAAGAAGACCTATTAAAAAGGAGGAAGTATGAAAAGATTAATCCCGCTTTTCCTGTTGCCTTTGTTGCTGATTTTATTCGGTGGCAATTGTGAGACAGAGCCCGAAGAGCCAATACAATCACCGAGTAATCTCGTAATTGAAGTAACCGGGACCGACAATCTATCCATTAAATTAACCTGGGACGCATCCCCAAGCGCCAATATTGATGGTTACAAAGTGATTTTCGAAGGGGTTGTACTGGACAATGTCACCGATACAGAATTTATCCATGACCATCCCGCAGAACTCGGTGACTATAGCGTAAAGGCATACAAAGGAGACAGGGAGAGCAGTTCCATAACTGCGAGCACAGAACTGATTATAGAAGACAATCAGGGTCCTGTCTGGTGGTTTGATGCCCCCTCCGATACCGGTTACAGTGCCTATGGGTGGGATGAGGATGGATCTGGTGCCTTGTACTCCTTCGTGGTGGGCAACAAGGACCTGATTGATTTCTATATGGATTCCGTGAGTGTTGCAAAAGGCACCGATAAGATGATCAGCCCTGATGCGTGGTGGGATGATGCTCCTGTTACCTGGTTTCACACTACAACTAATACTGGAGACATTGGCTTCACAAATACAATAACCCCACCAGAATTTGGTGCGGGAGCTTACTATAATTATGCAGAGTTGACCGCTACAGGTATTGTGTACATACTATATCTTGATAGTGATCACTATGTGAAGCTCCTCGTAACAAGCAGGAAGGTAAATGGTCATCACAATTTTCTCTTCAAGTATGGATTTCAACCGGTTGTTGGTTTCAGAAGGCTGGGAGACGATTGAGAAAAGGGTTATTTGTAAGAAAGGGGGCTCGAACGAGCCCCCTTTCTTTTTCCCCTATCTCGACCTATTTAGCAGCTGAAACTAGAAAAATCTATGGCTACTCAACGTATATCTTCACAAGACTTTCGCTGTCGTAAGCCTCGAGAATTTTGAATCTACCGCCCCCCATCTCCTCCAGAGATTTGCTTAATGCTTCAACGAAGACCGTGTCAATATCTCCCAGTAGAATGCCTCCCAATTTAGAAAAGATATCAAAAGACCACAAGGGAAGGATGATAGATGCCTTCCCTTCCCCTTTGTCCTCGATCTCTATCCGGAACTTTTCTGGAACTCTATTTCCTCTTTCCATTACATCGTCCTTTGGAAGTATCACTATTACCATCCTTTCCTCACCAGCTTCTATGTCAGCAAGTGTATCGCCTTTCTCTACATCTCCCTCACTCAACAGTTGATCGATATCATCTGCCATAACCTGGGAAATCTCCGCATAATTGATGAGAGAAACCGGAAGATACAAAAGCAGGTTTTTTTCTGGAGATATTACGTTTATTTGCAAAAAATTGTCCAGTGCTATTGTAAAGATAAAGGTTAAAATATATAGCATTGCACCTCCGCACCGTGATTGGCACGTATTCCAGTAACGGATTAGATTTTAGGATTAAAATTTTTATCTCGAGACCGAAATCTCCAAACGCTTGGTTAAGGGAGTTTTATAAAGCCCTCTTTAGTCAGGGCATGGGTCTCATCTCTTGCCTTCTTTATCTTCTCCTCTGCCGTTTTTATCAGCTCTTCTCTACTGAGTTTGAGCCTGGCAACTCCCTGCTCAATTCCCTTCATAGCAACGGCAACTGCCTCTCTTGGAAATATCTCCCATTCATCCATTCTCGGTACGATATAATCCTCAGAAATTCCCCTATCTTCGGCACATTTGGCGAGTTCATAAGCCGCGGCAATGCACATCTCATCTGTAATCGTCTTTGCCATAACATCAAGCGTTCCCCTGAATATACCCGGAAACCCGATGGAGTTGTTCACCTGATTGGGAAAATCCGTCCTTCCCGTTGCCACCACCCTCGCGCCGGCTTCTTTTGCCTCCCAAGGCCAGATCTCCGGGATGGGATTTGCACAGGTAAATAGTATAGGATCTTTTGCCATTGACTTTACCCATTCTGGTTTTATGGTCCCGGGTCCCGGCTTCGAGTATGCAATACAGACATCTGCTCCCTTCATAGCCTCCGGAATTCCGCCCATCCTTCCCTCTCCGTTCGTTGTCCTGCAAAATGTGTATCTTGGGTCCATCTCTGCGAAGTCTGTCCTTCCCGGATGGAGAACCCCATTTATATCACACATAATTACATTTTCTGGCGGGACTCCGGCGGCTATCATCACCCTCAGACATGCGGTATTGGCTGAGCCGGCACCGACCATAGAGATATTGGCTTCGTTCAGTTTCTTCCCCACCACCTTTAACGAATTGATGAGCCCGGCGAGGGTTATTGCGGCTGTTCCCTGCTGGTCATCATGCCAGACCGGTATCCTTGCCCTTTTTCGGAGTTCATCCAGGATATAAAAGCACTTTGGCTGGGATATGTCTTCAAGGTTTATTCCACCGAATGAGGGCTGGAGGAGAAGCGCGGTCTCGATTATCTTATCTGGGTCTTTTGTGTCAAGACATATGGGGAATGCATCAATTCCCCCGAGATACTTAAAGAGGAGTGCCTTTCCCTCCATAACGGGCAAAGCCGCCTCGGGCCCTATATCTCCGAGCCCGAGCACCCTCGTGCCGTCAGATATGACCGCCACAAAATTTGCTTTATTGGTGTGTTCGAACACCTTCTCGGGATGTGCCTGTATATCTTTGCAGGGCTGTGCGACACCGGGTGTATACCAGATTCCAAAATCATTAAACCAACGCACACAACACTTCGGAACTACCTCCACCTTTCCACGGTAGAAGGGGTGAAGCTTCATGGCATCCTCACCGGGTTTTTTTGCCTTTGCGAGCAACTCCTCCACGGACATCTTCTTCTCAGCCATGTAACCTCCCATATAAGGTCTAATTTTATTAAGACGAGGAAAACGAAGGAGGAAAGGTATTCTCTATGCAGAATTACTTTCTTTATCCGGACTTTCTTATCTTGCTTGTTACGTATTGCTCTGTGATCTTTATAGCACAGTAATTACCACACATAGTGCAGGTATCTGTCCTCTTGTCTTCAGGTATCTTTCCAGGGTCAATAGCAAGCCGTCTCTGCTCCTTCCAGTCGAGCTCTCTTCTTGCCTTTGATATATTTTTGTCGATCTCGATTGTACCCTTTTTCCCTTTTGCGATATCACCTGCATGTGCGGCGATCCTCGCGGCAATCACACCTTCCTTGACATCGTTCTCAGTTGGCAGACCAATATGCTCTGCAGGTGTAACATAACAGAGAAAGTCCGCTCCGTGGGCAGCAGCAATAGCGCCACCTATTGCCGACGTGATATGGTCGTAACCGGGGGCTATGTCGGTTACTATGGGACCCAAGACATAAAAGGGCGCACCCTTACATATACTCTTTTCAATCTCCACATTCATCTCGACTTCGTGGATTGGAATATGACCGGGACCCTCTATCATAACCTGTACACCAGCTGCAAGTGCCCTATCTCTGAGCTTGCCTATGGTTATTAGTTCTTCTATCTGGGGTTTATCTGTTGAATCGATTATTGAACCCGGTCTAAGTCCGTCTCCAAGGGAGAGTACTAAATCATATTCTCTCGCAATTTGGAGAACTCTGTCAAAGTGGGCGTATAGAGGGTTTTCTCTGTCGTTGTATTCCATCCAGGCTGCCAGCATGGAACCACCGCGCGAGACTATGTCCATTATCCTTCCGTGCTTCTTCAGGGTATCTACAACGCTTCTTGTGACGCCACAGTGGACTGTAACAAAATCGACACCATCCCTCGCGTGCTCTTCGATAATGTCCACTATCTCATCATCACATGCTTCTCTAAAGTCTATATTGTCTTGTGCCTTTCTGCACGCTATCTCATATATAGGAACGGTTCCCAGTGGACCGGGAAAGGAGTCTCTTATTTTTTTTCTGATATCCGAGAGATCACCGCCCGTTGAGAGATCCATTATAGTGTCCGAGCCATAGGCATCTGCGATAACAGCCTTCTTGATTTCCTTGTCTATGTCTGAGATATCTGGTGATGTGCCGATGTTTGCGTTGACTTTTGTCCGCAATCCTTTGCCTATTCCAACGAATCTTTTCGGAGGGTGTTTGGAGTTGGAGGGGATTACTATAGTGCCTTTTGAAACTTCTTCTCTTATGTACTCGGGTGGTAAGCCTTCTTGTTCGGCAATAATTTTCACCTGCTGGGTTATTTTACCTCTGCTGGCGTTATCTATCTGGTTCATTTCTTTTGAGTAAAAAAACACGGCTGATTATAGCACATTTTTTGGGAGTTGTCAAGCTTTTTAAGGGATATTTTATAAAAAGCAGGGTAAAGAGTGAATTCCTGCTTTATTTGGAAAATTAAATGGAATGAAAAAATACAAAAGGATTGACTTTTTAAGAAATTAGTGTTATAATAGAACCTAATTTTATAGGTGTGACTAAAAACATTTCCATATTTTTCCACCTTGTTTTATGATAAATGGGAGGCAAGTATGCCTGAAGATATTAGCGAGGTTCTCAAGGATAGGCTCGGTACCGAGGGTTATTACAAACTCGCGGTAATAGATAACCCTGGGATGCACGAGTTTGTTGCAAAGTATATAGAGTTGTGTAGTCCTGATAATGTGTTTGTATCAACAGATTCACCACACGATATAGCATATATTAGAGAGGCAGCCATAAGAAATGGGGAGGAGGAGAAGCTCGCAGTGAAGGGACATACGGTTCATTTTGATGGATACTATGACCAGGCGAGGGATAAGGCTCACACAAAGTTCCTTGTTTCAGGCAGAGTAGATCTGGGTCCCAAAATAAATACCATAGATAAGCAGAAGGGCTTAAAGGAGATACAGGAGATAATAAGGGATATCATGAAGGGGCACGAGCTATACGTGAGATTTTTCTGTCTTGGTCCCTCAAATTCGGAATTCTCGATTTCTTGCGTACAGCTCACAGATTCTGCTTATGTTGCACACAGTGAGGATTTGCTCTATAGAAATGGCTATGAGGAATTCATAAGGCGGGGGCGCTCTGCTCGGTTCTTTAAATTCATCCATAGCGCCGGTGAGCTCGACGAGAGGAAATTGAGCAAAAACATTGATAAGCGGAGAATATACATAGATTGTGAAGATGCAATTGTATACTCAGTAAATACACAGTATGGTGGTAATACTATTGGTTTGAAGAAACTCGCTATGCGGTTGGCAATCCATAGGGCTGGACAGGAAGGGTGGCTAACAGAGCATATGCTTGTTATGGGTGTCCATGGCCCAAACAACAGAACAACTTACTTTACTGGTGCCTT
>CAZRTU010000100.1:2727-6563 GCA_964603075.1 uncultured bacterium | reverse complement strand
TCCTGGCGGAATAACCGAATTAAAGTATACATTCAATGAGCAAGTTCATGAGAAAGTATATCAGAATGATATTAGACTATATTGGAGGTTATATTTTGCAGATAAAATGCCTGCCGAAGACAATAAAAGTTTTAAAGATTTAAACGATTACTAAATCAAAGGGCTCTAAAGGAAAATTATGAATATTCTTTATTGTGGAGATAACCTCGAGATCTTACAAAAGAAATCCCTTCCTACTATCAAAGAATTATTAGATAAGCGTTGAACTTTACTAAAGTAAACATATGAAATGCCTTATGGAGGGCAATTATAAAAGGAGAAAAATATGGTTGACACCAAGAGAGAATTGGAGTACTTTGATGATATCTCTGACGACGATAAAGACAAAGAATTGCGCCGTGTTACCTACATAGCAATGCTTCAAATAGGGGATATAGCAGAGAGTCTCGGAAAGATTGCAAATCGCATACCGGAGGTAGAACAATGGGCTAAAATTGGTAGGGGCTATCCAAGTCACATGAAAAAGGAAGAACAATAAGTAGCAATGGCTTGGATTTTAAAAAATATAGAAAAATTTTGGACGATGAGAAAATTAAAGAACTAACAAGAGCTATTGGTTTATATTCACATTCTATAGGTATTGGGGCCTTTGTATATTTGAGAAGAATTTTTGAATAGTTAATCGAAGAAGCTCATAAAGTTGCTTTAAGTTCCGGAAATTTTAATGGGGAAAAATACCAATCTGCAAGAATGGAGGAAAAGGTTAAAATGCTATCTGATTATTTGCCTAATTTGATGGTTGAAAATAAAAAGATATACTCAATAATTAGTAAGGGGATACATGAATTATCAGAAAAAGAATGCTTGAAGTATTTTGAAACGATGAAACTATCTATAGAGCTGATTCTTGACGAAAAGCTTAAAGAAAGAGAAAAACTAGAAAAGGAAAAATCAATTGAAAAGGAAATTGGTAAAATAACAGGCGAAATAAAATAATTCTACCTCTTGGAAGATATTAAATGAATATTTATCAGGGGATTACACCAATTTTATAGAAAAGATTTGAAGGGGACTTATGAGAAAAATTGCAGTTGTATTTTAAAAGGAGGCGGAATGTATATAATTGAGGAGGAACTAAAGAAGTTTGACTCTGCAGTAGGACAAAAGAAACAAGAACTCGAAAGAAGGATGGCTTATGCATCGTTTCTTGCTATACAGAATATAGCAGAAGCCTTAAGAATAATAGCGAATCGCATATCTGACGTCGAAGACTGGGCGTTGATTGGTAGCACCCAACCAAGTCAAATGACAAAACATAAAAAGTAAGTAGCAAAGGTCTTGACAAATTAAAAATTTTGTGCTATAATACATATTAGAAGTACCTAAATATAACTTTTGAAACGAATTATGTTTCAGGAATGCAGGGAATTCGTTTCAATACACAAAAATCATATATGTTGTGATAGCAACTGGACTTAAACCCATTTTAAAAATTTTCTCAAATATCGCAAAAACAAAAGGGCAAAAACCTCCAAATTTATTTTCTCGGTGCAATTAATTGCAAGAACTGAACTTTCCTATCTCTCCCTTTCTCCTTGCTATTCTCTATTTGCTGCCCTTCATAGTGCTTAGTCCTTAGTCCGTAGTGCATAGTGCCTAGTGCTTAGTTCTCAGTCTCTGGTCTTTATCTCTCCCTTTCTCCTCTATTTTATCAATTATCTCTGTAGCTCATACGAGTTTTTTCTTGACTTTCAGGGGGTTTTATGTTATAATCACCTGAAATTACGACACAAGGCTTTACGTATATGCTTAACCGCGTGAGGGCTTTTTTATGTCAATATTTCTATACAATACCCTGACCAGGAAAAAAGAGGAGTTCCATCCTCTGGACAGCTCTGGTGTGAAGATGTACGTCTGCGGAATGACCGTGCAGGATAGACCACACATAGGACATATGAGAGCCTACGTGGTTTCTGACGTACTCAAGAGGTGGTTAATCTATAGAGGCTTCAATGTGAGACATATCCAGAACTTCACCGACATAGATGATAAGGTGATACAAAAATCAGCGGAGTATGGTAAGGACTATAGAGTACTCGCTGAGAAGAACATAGAAGAGTTTATGACATGCAGTGACCTTATGGGTATAAAGAGGGCAGATTTTTATCCGCGGGCTACAAAGCACATCCAGGAGATTATCGAACTTGTTGGAAAACTCGTTGAAAATAAAAATGCCTACACTACATCTACAGGCGTATATTTTGACATATCCACATTTCCCGGATATGGCAAGTTGTCGGGTAAGAAGATAGAGGACCTGAAGGAGGGCGTAAGGGTAAGTGTCGATGAGACAAAAAGGTCTCCACTGGATTTTGTAGTATGGAAGTTTGCAAAGAGTGGAGAACCTTACTGGGAGAGCCCATGGGGGAGAGGCAGACCTGGCTGGCATATTGAGTGTTCTGCAATGGCTATGAAGCATCTGGGAGAGACAATTGACATACACACCGGAGGAGAAGACCTGATCTTTCCCCATCATGAAAACGAGATCACACAATCAGAGGCTGTAACAGGTAAGCCTTTTTCTAACTTCTGGGTTCATAATGGTCTCCTGCAGATTCTCGGTGACAAAATGTCGAAGTCTACAGGACAATTTATCCCAGCACTTGATGTCTTCAGAGCCCATGAACCCGATGCAGTGAGATTATTTTTTCTCTCATCACACTACAGACACCCCCTGGAATACACTGATGAGAGGTTAAAGGAGAGCGAGGAGGCCCTTTCAAGGATAAGAGAATGTTTAGATATCCTGAGAGAAAAGGGTAAAGATTCTGAAAAAGAGGTATCCAGAAAAGTACTTCCCGATACACTGACTGGGTTCTGGAAGGATTTTGAAGATGCCATGGACGAGGATTTGAATACCTCGAAGGCGATTGGAAGGGTATATTCACTGATAAAGGATATTAACCTCCAGATAGACAGCATAGGTAATGACACAGCAGTCCTATATGAGGATTCTCTCAAGTCTTCTCTTCAAATTCTTGGAATAAGGGTAAGGGAGAAAGAATTGGGTGCCTATACGCCGGCATTATTAGACCTCATACTCCAGATAAGAAAAAATCTGCGTGACGAGAAGAGATATGGCCTCGCTGATCAGATAAGAAGCAGTCTATCCCAGATCGGCATTACGATAAAGGACACGTCAAAGGGGAGTTCCTGGAATATCTGAAGGTGATGATTACACAGATTACAGACAAAGTGAAGACTAAAGACATAAGACCAGAGACCAATGACCAGAGACCAAAGACCAGAGACTAAAGGCCAGAGACCAATGACTAACATAACTAAGGACTAAGGACATAAGACCAGAGACTAATCTCTCCCCATAAGATTTCCTTTTCCTTGGTCTTATATCGCTGGTATTCGGTCATTGGTCTTATGTATTTTTTTCTTGACAAAGAAAAGATTTTATTGTATAATTCTTCTGATCATATATAGATTTCGCGCGGGCGTAATTCAGAGGAAGAATGCCAGCTTCCCAAGCTGGACGTCGCCGGTTCGATTCCGGTCGCCCGCTTGAGAAACAGAGTGGGAGGTATATTAGAGTAAAACTTTGATGGGCGGTTAGCTCAGTCGGTTTAGAGTGCTTGCTTGACATGCAAGAGGTCACTGGTTCAAGTCCAGTACCGCCCATATTATGCAACTATATCTGGTGAACAAATGATTTTCTAAACCACAGAGACCTAGAATATTGATTTTTATCGTCATTAATGTAGCTCTCTGTGGTTGTTTTTGATATAATGGGTAATCCTAAAAAATATAAGAAAGGCACGAGATTG
>CAZRTU010000100.1:0-2717 GCA_964603075.1 uncultured bacterium | reverse complement strand
AGACCAAGGACGCGGTAGCTGCGATTGTCAATGGTGCGGTCAAGGACCTTTCCGATGTTCTGCCAGAAGACTCCAAAGTGAGATTCATCACCTTTGATGAAGATGTGGGAAAGGAGATATATTGGCACTCGACTTCTCACATCCTTGCATTTGCCGTAAAGAGACTCTATCCGAATGCAAAACTGGCCATAGGACCGGCAATAAGCGAGGGATTCTATTATGATTTCGAGGTGGAGAAGCCATTCACTCCGGAGGATATAAAAGAGATAGAGAAGGAGATGAAGAGTATTATAGATGCAGACTATCCTTTTATAAAGGAGAGTCTGAATAAAGAAGACGCCAGCAAACTCTTCAAGGATTTGGGCGAGGATTACAAGGTGGAACTACTCCAGGAGATCGAAGGTCAGGTTACCGTATATAAGAATGACGGTTTTGTCGATCTCTGTAGAGGTCCCCATCTGCTTAATACTGGTAGAGTAAAGAATTTTAAGCTCTTGAGCTCTTCCGGGGCATATTGGAAGGGTGACGAATCAAGGGAGATACTCCAACGGATATATGGTATATCCTTCGAGAAAAAAGAGGACCTCATCTCTTACTTAAAGAGATTAGAAGAGGCAAAGAAGAGGGACCATAGAGTTCTTGGGAGTCAGCTAGGGCTCTGGATGATGGATGATGAAATAGGACCCGGTCTTGTTGTGTGGCTTCCCCGCGGGATGACAGTGAGAAAGATCATCGAGGATTTCTGGTGGAATGAGCATACCAAAAGGGGATATGAATTTATTCTTTCTCCACATCTTGCGAGGAGTGATCTGTGGAAGAAGTCAGGTCATCTCGACTATTACAGGGATCTTAACTATCCCATCATGGAGAAGGAAAATCAGGGTTATTTGGTAAAGCCCATGAACTGTCCTTTCCATATAATGGTTTACAAACAGAAGAGGAGGAGTTACAGGGAACTTCCTATGAGATTGGCAGAACTCGGTACGGTCTATAGATATGAAAAGAGTGGAGTCTTGCATGGCCTTCTAAGGGTGCGTGGATTCACACAGGATGACGGCCACTTATTTTGCAGCAGGGAACAGTCAAGGGATGAATTAATTTCGACAATCGAGCTCGCGAAGAGTATGTTCGCTTCATTTGGATTTAAGGAGTATAAAGTGGATCTCTCGCTCTGGGATAAGAACGACAAGGATAAATATATGGGAGCCGAAGAGGACTGGCATAATGCGGAGGAATCTCTGGTCGAAGCCCTAAAAAGTACTGACTTACCATTCCAGAAGAAGGAAGGAGAGGCTGCTTTCTATGGCCCGAAGATCGACATAAAGATTCTTGATTCTCTTAACAGGGAGTGGCAGGCTACCACCATTCAATACGATTTTAATCTTCCTTCCAGATTCGACCTCAAGTTCATTGGTAAAGATGGTAACCACCACAATGTCTTGCTAATCCATCGCGCTATTCTGGGGTCTGTCGAGAGATTTATGGGGACGCTCGTTGAACACTATGGAGGTAAATTCCCGCTGTGGCTGGCTCCCCTACAGGTGAAAATTCTGCCGATTACATCGACCGTAAACGACTATGCAGAGCATCTTAACGATGAAATTACCTCCTCGAGCATAAGGACTGATGTAGACTACAGGAATGAGAAACTCTCACTCAAGATTAGAGAGGCAACCTTAGAAAAGGTGCCTTACATGGTGATCATAGGAGGGAAAGAGGAGAGTTCTGGAAGTATATCTGTAAGGAGTAGAGACCAAGGTAACATTGGAAGTATGGGTATGCAGGATTTTATAAAATTGTTGTTAAAAGAGATTAAAGAGAAGAGAAGTTCTGTAAGTTAACAAAAGCAAGGAGGGAGGTTGAGACGTTCTTCAAGTTATCGTAGAAGGGTAAGGGTTAATGAAAGGATAAGGATCCCAAAGATTAGATTGATAGATGAAGAGGGTAAACAAATAGGCGTCATATCTACACGCGAAGCACTGCAAATAGCCAGGTCTAAAGACCTTGATCTGGTTGAAATCGCACCCAGCGTTAGACCACCAGTTTGTAAGATTATGGATTATGGCAAATATATGTATCAAGAAAAACAGAAGCAGAAGATAAGAAAGCAGAAGTCCCAGAGGGTTAAGTTAAAAGAGTTAAAAATGGGCGTAAAGATTCAGGAGCACGACTATCTTACAAAACTGAAGTTCGCCAGGGAGTTTCTTGAGAATGGAGACAAATTAAAAGTAAGAATATTTTTCAAAGGAAGGGAGATAGTCCACAGAGATATCGGAAAGCAGCTCATGGATAAATTCGCAAGTGATCTGTCTCATATATCTAAGATAGAAATGCCCTCCAAAATGGAGGGCAGGCAAATGGTTATGCAACTTGTTGCTTTGAAAGGGGTCAAAAATGCCAAAAATAAAAACTAAGAGAGCTGCTGCCGCAAGATTTAGAATAACCCGTAGAGGCAAGGTCTTATTCAGTAGGGCACGGAGGCATCATCTACTGGCAAAAAGGAGTCGAAAGGCAAAACGACAACTCAGGGGTTATTCTGTTCTTAAGCCAAATGATGCAAGGAGGGTGAAGAAGATATTGGCTGATTAAGACTATAAATGGATTGATTTAAGGAGGCGAAATGGCTCGAGTCAAAGGAGGTTCAAAAACCAGAAAGAGAAGGAAAAAGTGGCTGAAGCTCGCAAAGGGTTACTGGGGAGCAAGGTCTAAACTATATC
>CAZRTU010000099.1:0-6655 GCA_964603075.1 uncultured bacterium | reverse complement strand
GTAAACTTCCTTGCCCTGCTGGGCTGGTCTCCTGGGGAGGACAGGGAGATAGTGCCCTTTGATGAGATGGTAGAACTCTTTTCTCTCGAGAGACTGAGCAAGAGAGGAGCCGTTTTTGACAGCAAGAAGCTCGAGTGGATGAATGGGCAGTATATTAACGATATGACAGATGAGGATCTGCTCGAAAGGATTTCCCCATTTATAGAGGATAAAGCAGAGGTTGATGCAAGGGGGAAAGACTACCAGCTCAGGGTGATAGGCTTGTTGAAGGAGAGGATATCACTCCTCACGGATTTCTGGAGTCTTGGTTCTTATTTCTTTAAAAAACCAGAAGAATACGACATGGAGAATTTTTCCAAATATATAAAGAAGGGCAGGGCGGAGCTGAATAAAGAGCATATAGATGACGCCATAGATGGGCTCAGGAGACTCGAGAGATTTGATGTAGAGAGCATAGAGGGGTGTGTAAGAGAACTTGCCCAGAAGCTGGATATAAAGCCCGGGCTTATAATACACCCGATAAGATTTGCGATAACAGGGAAAACAGTAGGACCCGGCCTTTTTGAGCTGATGGAGGTGCTTGGTAAGGACGAGTGTATAGAGAGGCTGGAGTATTTTTCAGCGAAGATAGAGAAATTTAAAGTTATTTAGATTACACAGATTATAAAAGACGATTACACGGATTAAAAAGGAAGATTTCACAGGTTATAGAAGGAGATTATAAAGATGGAGGAGAGAGAAGAGAGACTAGGGACTAAGCACTATGCACTATGGACTAAAGACCGAAGACCAATGACCCCAATAAAAAGGGATAAAGGACGAAAGAATGCAGGGTAAATCTTGACTGCTGTCAGGCAGGCTTTAGGTTTGCTTCCGCAGGGCTAAAGCCCTGCCCTACGATGTGTTAAGTGATAGTTGGTAAGAAACCTTGACGTACAGATTAAACCATGAGTAAGACAGGCGGGAATAACCTAATGACCCAATAACTTTAAACATATCTGTGACCAAGGATAAAAACAAGGGGATTATGATGGGGGATTTTGATCTGATAAAAAGAGGAACCGCAGAAATAATAACAGAGGAAGATCTGAAGGAGAAGCTCAAAGAGGGAAGAGCTCTCAGGGTGAAGCTCGGTATAGATGTGACAGGTCCAGACATTCATCTTGGGTTTGCAGTACCGTTGAGGAAGCTACGTCAATTTCAGGAGCTCGGACATACCGCCGTTCTTGTTATTGGCGATTTCACCGCAATGATAGGTGACCCTTCAGGACAATCAAAGACAAGACCCGTACTTACTGATGAGGAGATAAAGAAGAATATGGAAAGGTACAGAGAGGACATCTTTCAGATACTTATCCCCGAGAGAACCGAATTTAGATACAATTCAGAGTGGAATGCACCACTCTCTTCAACAGATGTTATCAGACTTGCACAGAAGATTACACTTGCAAGGATCATAGAGAGGGACGACTTTGCAAAGAGGTTGAAGGATAATACACCAATATCACTCCATGAGCTTTTATATCCCCTTTTCCAGGCATACGATTCAGTCTGCATAAATGCTGACGTTGAGCTCGGAGGGACTGACCAGACGTTCAATTTACTCGTAGGCAGGGTGCTCCAGAGAGAGTATGACCAGCCCCCACAGGTATGTATAACCCTGCCCATTCTTGAGGGACTTGACGGGGTCAGGAAGATGAGCAAGTCCTATAATAACTACGTCTCTATAAAGGAACCCCCTAACGAGATGTTCGGAAAGATAATGTCCATTCCTGATTCTTTGATAATAAATTACTACAGACTCTGTACCGACCTTTCGACTAAGGAGATAGATGACATAGAGAAGAGAATTTCGAGCGGTGAGAATCCAAGGGACGTTAAGGCTGAACTCGCCCGAGAGATTGTAAGGATCTACCACAGCGAAAAATCTTCAGTTGAGGCGGAGAAAGAGTTTGAAAAGATCTTTAAAGAAGGAGGCATCCCAGAAGATATTCCCACCTATAAGCTCGAGGAGAAGACCTGGATCGTTCGTCTGCTGCAGAACGTTGGGTTTGCTTCAAGTGGTAGCGAAGCGAGGAGATTTATAACACAGAGGGCGGTTGAGTTTAGGGGGAAGATAATAACCAATGTAGATTACGAGGTAGACAGAGGTGGAGTTCTGAGGGTTGGGAAGAGGAGATTTATAAGAATCGTGGAGTAATTAGAGGGAAATTGAGACAACTACGGATTAGACAGATAAATAGGACACACCTGCCTACTGACCTGTCTGCCTACAGGCAGGGATCGGCGCAGATTCTCACTGATTAAGCAAGGAGATAGAGTAGGGACTTAGCAATAGGGGATAGGCAGTAAGGACTCCGAGGATAAAGTTTGAAGGGTTAAAGTACAACTGAATGAAACCAAAAAAAACAGAGCAAACCGAGTAAACCCAATCATTAATTAAACCAAATAATGCTTGGGGAAATAGCACCCTTTTTATGAATGTAAAAGCGAGGAAATGGTTCGAAGTAACAATCGGTACTGGGTTTTTTACGGGATATATTCCCACTGCTCCCGCAACCTGGGGCAGCGGGCTTGCGCTTGTCATATTTTCTTTCCTCCCCAAAACTTTATTAATACAATCCTCGGTTATTTTTGTCCTTTTCTTCTACGGTGTGTATCTCTCTGGAAGACTCTCGCGACTATGGGATGATGCAGACCCCCAAAGGGTTGTAATAGACGAGTTCTGTGGAATGTTTATTTCGCTCTATCTCCTTCCATGGAGCTGGAGGGTTGGATTGGTTGGATTTCTCATCTTCCGCTTTTTTGATATAGTTAAGCCTTTTCCAATACGGAGAAGCCAATCAATCAAGGGTGGATGGGGTATAATGATAGATGATGTAATAGCCGCTGTTTATACAAACATTTTACTCAGGATTCTTATATATTTATTTCCTTCATATCTATGCGTAGGTTTATTCCATTTATAATCCTGCTTGTTATTTGCGGGTGTGCTCCCAAGTTCCTGTACTATGAACCCCCACTTCCTGGTGTAAAGTCGGCATTGGAGACTCCCGGGTTCTGGATAGAAAGGGTATCCAATCCTGATAGTCTGCTTCTGGATGAGGATGAGATAAGACTCCTGAATCGAGAGATTGAAGAGAAAGGACTTTATTTCAACGTTATGGAAGAGGATACCGTTTTCTACGAGATGGATTTCAGAGAAGAGATGGAGAAAAGCCTGAAGAGGTTTAAATCCACGGAAAGGGTATCCCATTCTGGCCTTCCTTTCACTGCAGAATTCTGGCAAGAGGCAGAAGAGAGTATGAATCTCCACAAGATGCCATTTAAGATAGAAAATGTATATGGTATAACGGTCAAGAGGATACATTTGAGAGACCTGCCGACCAACGAGATAGGTGTGAGTTCAAGCTCATGTGAATTCAACAGACTCCAGGTGACTATGCTCAAGCCATTTGAACCGATTATGGTAATCCACAAGACCGAAGAGAAGGAGTGGCTCTACGTGAAGTCGGGACTTGCAGAGGGTTGGGTCAGAGCGGAGAACATCATAACAGCTGATAGACATATGATTTCATCCTATCTAGACACTCCGTTCGTTGTTATAACAGGTGCTGATGTACCCCTCTATGCTGATCTTGGTTTAGAAAAGTTTCTTATGTGGCTGCCAATGGGCACGAGAATCAAACTCAACGAGGTTCTCTCCGATGACGTTATATCTGTTACAATACCAGTCATGGGTGAGAATGGTGGACTCGCATACTCAAATGCCTTTGTTGAGAATGACGTATATATCAGCATAGGACATCTACCATATACCCAAAGGAATGCTATAAGACAGGCTTTCAGGTTACTTTCCATGCCCTATGGATGGGGCGGCACCTGGGGGTCAGACGACTGTTCGGGGACTATCTTAAGGATATTTTCATGTTTTGGAATATATATACCAAGAAATTCCCGACAGCAACTCAAGGTAGGGATTGAACAGGTGTCTTTTACAAAAAAGATAAAGGACGAGGAGAGAAGGAAAGCACTTAAGAGTACCATACCAGGAATCACCTTGCTTGGCTGGCCGGGACATATCATGCTCTATCTTGGTGAGTACAATGGGCATCACTATTGTCTTCAGAATATCTGGGCATTCAAGAAGAAAAGGTGGTTTACGGAAGACACACACTATATCGGCAAGGTGGTTGTTTCTGACCTTTCACTTGGGGAGGGGACTAAGAGGGGCTCTATCCTTCGGAGATTAACAACTGCGAGAATTGTATTACTGCATAATTTGAAAGGAAGATAGGTGTATTCTTCTCTGTTCCCGAGGTCCGTCTGTAGAATAAAAAAGAGGGCTTCCAGATCGCGGAAGCCCTCCTAAATTTATGTTTGGGTTGTTATATTAATGCAATACCGTCATTTTATTTGTCTCTACACCATCCTCTGTTTCTATTCTGCATAGATAGATGCCTCCCGGGAGGCCTTCTGCATCCCACTCCACGGATTTCTGTCCCTTAGTTTGCCAGCCGTTGACAAGAGTTTCTATCTTTTGACCAGAGATATTGTAGATTTCGATCTTTACATTTCCGTCACAAGGGACAGCAAAGAATATATCAGTGGATTTGATAATAGGATCAGGGTAATTGTAGAGCTTAAAACAGGTCTCTGTTAGCTCTTCTTGGATGCCAGTAAAACTTTCAAGACGTTGAAAAGATGAGGCGTTGGTGAAGCTCGGGTTTGTCTCACCGGCATGGCTGGTTATAATAGCTGCGTTGTTGTAGTCCTCAACCCAGAATACGTAGGAAATGTAAGTCGATGTATCACCATACATTGGAGTACCCATGAGATATGTAATGGTTTTTACGGTATCATAACTGATTGTTCTCAAACAATCAAAGGTGCCCAGAGGAATCTGTACCGTACCCCAGGCGTCTACATTATAATTTTGAACGTACTCGGCCTCTACCACAATGCCGCCCAACACGGTATCGCTCTGTGTGTGGTAAAAGCGCCACTGATTACCATAGGCAATTGGTAGAGGCATTATGTTCGGTTCATCATATACGTAGACCCTATCTTCTAACGGTGATACCATACCCGTTCCGAGTATATTCATTGAAGCAGGCGTTGCCTCTATGTACGAATATACATAAACATCAGGAGATGGTGAAATCTTATCTACAAGATTTGCTGATGGGAAATATCCAGCAAATGGTGTATCGCCTTTGTCTACTATCCACCAGTCCCAAGCATCAACCATTGAATAAGATGTAAGATCCCAGGTGTTCCCACCACCGGGGGTCCCGACGTCCACATCTACATCCATGGCTGATTCCAAATGTGCACATGAGCCAATCTGCTGTGGAATTTCGTCATATGTAATAGTGATCTGCCCGTATGAACAGGAAAGCGCCGCAACCAGCAAAGCGATGACAAAACCAGAGTATCTCATCATATCTCCCCCCTTGTTTCTCCAATAATTTAAAAAACACAGCTGCAGACAGGTTTGTGAAAGAGCAGACACAGGTATTATACTGAAAAAAGGTGTAATTGTCAAGGAAAAAGTCGAGCATTGCTCAAATTTTGATGAAGTCGAAATTAGAAGTAGAAGGCTAAAAGAGAAGATCTATTAGATAAAACCCAGGACGTTTTTTGACTTTGCTATTATTAGTGCCATTATTGTCTTGGCATCACATATCTTACCTTCCTTAACCATATTGATACATTCATCGAGTGGAAGAAGTTTTATGGTAATTCTCTCATCGAAATCCAGACTGGGAGTCTCCTTCTTCAGATTGTAAGCAAAGAAGAGATGTATGATCTCATCAGAGTATCCCGGGCTTGAGTAGAAATCAAGCATATGTTCTATGTTATTCGATGAATATCCGGTCTCCTCCAACAGTTCTCTTTTGACTGCACCATAGGCGTTCTCTCTCCTTTCGATTATCCCCGCGGGTATCTCTAAGAGTTCCTTCTTGACTGGATACCTATGTTGCCTTACCAGGAGGACCTCGTCTTTACCAACCAATGGAAGACATGCTACCGCCCCCTTGTGTTCAACGACCTCCCTTACTGTTCGTCTTCCATTATGGAGGAGGACCTCGTCTTTATACACGTTGATAATCCTACCTTCGTAAATCTTCTGGCTTTTCAGTCTTTTTTCCATATCTACCCCTGGATGTATATTAAAAAGTTTAAAAAATTTAGGAAATATAAAACTGGGATAATATTGATTAAACAGATAATTAGGACGCAGATTGTCACGGATTTAAAATCAATAATTAAACCACAGAGAGCACAGAGACATAGGACACAGATTTAAAAACAACTTAAGAATCATTCCTTTAATAACTCAATAAACCAGGTAAACCCAATAAACCGTGAAAACAAAATGACTCGATGAATGTCAATTTCTACTTGCTATAACTCAATGAAATAATATGCGAGAGCCCCAGGTCCTGATGAGTAGTTGCGGTATATGCCAGGCCAATGTCTCTGAAACATAGCACTATACTCACGAGGAAGGACCGGGGAGAGGTATTCATACCCGCTTTAGCTGTCAGATATTTGGATAGGGCAAACAGACCAGTAACCTTTGTATTCGTATCAAACCCCTCCTGCTTCGATACCATTACATTGATATCGAACCACTCCTCTGGCGATA
>CAZRTU010000098.1:5654-6687 GCA_964603075.1 uncultured bacterium | reverse complement strand
CTTACCAGCCATACTCTTACTCATCCATAATAAACCTTCTAACTGGATACTATGTACTTTCCCTCTTCACAAAACATTAAAGGGTGTCGTGTCTTAGGAAAGTGGGCATCTTGTAACTTATTCTTATTTCGACAAAATGCGGTGAGTATAAGCAGATGTTATCCTGAGACAGGAAAGGCAAAAACTACTATGGTATCAAGAGAAGAAGTTAATTAGTGTAAACAAGGTAGAAAACATGGAAAAACTAAGACTATAGTTTTAAAATAAAAGGGGCGTTGAAACAAACGCCCCTCCGGTTTAATTAATCCGATCTTTGCTTCTATCTGTCTTTCGAATCATATGAGTCTTGGTTCATCCAAAGGAATATTTTGCAAATCGTAGGGCAAGTTCCCCAATCCTCCGAGAGGGAATGAGGAATCACCCTTGCAATAATATATGCTCATGTGGTCATATGACACTATCTTACTACTACTAGCTTCTTTGTTTCCTTATAGTTATCAGTCACAAGCCTGGCAAAGTATATTCCTGACGGAAGATTCATATTATCCAATCTTACAATGTGATAACCAGCCTTGAGTCTTTTATCAACGAGAGTCTTGACCTCTCTACCTGAGACATCGAAAATCTTTACAGAGATCTTCTCTTCTTTGGGAAGACCAAATCTGATGCTCATATCTTTTCTTCCCGGATTTGGATAGATGCATAGAGAATGAATAAGGGGGATATTGTCTGATGAAGTCTGTGGACCTCCTTCTCCTTCTGTTATATAATATCCATTCGATACAAACACAAAGTCTCGTACCCATCCTTGCATTCCCACTGGAGCTGCAAACTCAAAGGCTAAAGTATCTCCAGGTGTAAGTTCTACATATCTTTCGTCGTTGAGTAGCAATCTCAACTTTACAGAACCTATGTTAGAGTGAACAGCTGACAAGAGGCGACAAAGCCTTGCACGAAAATCAAAAATTCCTATCCTGGCTATTGCAGCATACTCAATTCTATGATAACCATGCCAGGCAAGTCGAATTTTAAT